>NZ_JBILKB010000091.1:0-6411 GCF_044376915.1 Flavobacterium sp. | reverse complement strand
AGCAAGACTCCTTTAAATTCTAGTTCGTCATTATTTTCGTCATATTTAGCATAAGCCCCTATTGGTGCCGTACAACCCCCTTCTAAGGTTTTTAAAAATTGCCGTTCGATGTGCGTACAAATTTCAGTTTCAATATGATTTAATTGCGAAACCGCGTCGATCGTAAAAGCATCATTTTCCATGGCAACTACCACCATTGCACCTTGTGCCGGCGCAGGGATCATCCATTCTAACGTACTGTGATTTTTGGGCATTAAGTTGATGCGTTCTAAGCCTGCAGCGGCAAAAACAGCACCATTCCAGTTGTTGTCTTCAAGCTTTTGCAACCGGGTATTTACATTGCCACGTAAATTAACCACTTCGTGTTGGGGGTATTTATGCAGCCATTCTGCGTTTCTGCGAAGACTTCCTGTGGCAATTGTACCTGTCGAATTTAAAAAATCCAAATGCTCCTTGTATACTAATATATCATAGGGATTTGCACGTTCTAAAACAGCCGCTTGAATAATGCCTTGTGGCAACGCAGTAGGAACATCCTTCATAGAGTGTACAGCAATATCCACCTGTCCGTTAATCATTGCAATGTCTAAGGTTTTTGTAAAAATACCCGTGATTCCTAATTCATAGAGCGGTTTGTCCAACAGTATGTCGCCTTGCGATTTTACCGCTACAATTTCTGTTTTATAGCCTAAATCGTGTAATTTTTTTTGAACGGTATGTGCCTGCCAAAGAGCCAATTCACTATCGCGGGTTCCTATTCGTATGGTTTTACTCATTATTTTGAAAGAGTTTCTAATTGGAAAATTTTCTCAATCCATTCAATGCTTTCATCAACTACAGTTTCGTCTTCTTTTAAATGGTTTGCAAAATGATTGGTTATTTTTTGAATGATGCGAGCGCTAATTAGCTCGGCTTGTTCTTCATCAAAATTTGCAATTTTCTTGCGTTGTACATTGAGTTCTCCTTCTTTAATTGCATTCAATTTTGCTTTTAAGGCATGAATTGTAGGGGCAAATTTTCGTTGTTTGGTCCATGCGATGAATTCATCTTTAATCTCTTCAATGATTGCTTCAGCTGCCGGGATGTGTTTTTTTCTGTTTTCCAGGGTTTCATCGGTCATTTCTGCCAATTGATCCATGTGTACTAAGGATACCCCTTCGATGTGGGTTACATTCTCATGGACATTTTTTGGAATCGATAAATCGAGAACTAACAGGGGTTTTTTCAGATTCAATATTGTCTTATCAATTGTTGGGTTTTGAGCACCTGTAGCCACAACTACTACATCTGCTTTTTGAAGCTCCAATTGTAATTCGGCATATTCTTTAACAATTACGTTCAGTTTTTTTGCAATTTTTTCTGCTTTATCTTTGGTTCTATTGATGAGCGTAATTTGTTCGTGTTTGGTGTGTTTTACTAAATTCTCACAGGTATTTCTGCCAATTTTACCCGTTCCAAAGAGCAAAATGTTTTTTGAATTGATGTCAGGGACATTTTTAAAGATATACCGTACTGCAGCAAATGAGACCGAAGTGGCTCCCGAGGAAATTTCAGTTTCAGTTTTTATTTTTTTACTGGCCTGAATGACCGCATTGACTAATCGTTCTAAAAAAGCATTGGCCAATTCATGGTTTTTACTTTGAACGAACGCGCTTTTCAGCTGACTAATTATTTCAAAATCTCCTAATATTTGACTGTCTAAACCAGTTCCAACACGAAACATGTGAGAAACGGCTTCTTGATTTTTATATACAAAGGCCACTTTTTGAAAGTCTTCAACGGTGCCTTGGCTGTTTTCACACAATAATTTGATCAATTGGAAAGGGTGTTGTGCAAAACCGTAAATTTCTGTTCGGTTACAAGTAGAGGTTACGACCAAACTTTCTAATCCATCCGCTTTCGCCTGAAGCATTAGGCTTGTTTTGGCCTTTTCATCTAAACTAAACCTACCTCTCATTTCGGCATCAGCTTTTTTATAACTAAGTCCAACGGCATAAAATGAGGGCTGTTTTACAAATGAATTGTTTTCCATAGGGTATACTCTTTCCTAAAAAGAGCTACAAAATTATGCGTATAACTATGATAAAAGTAACGCTAAAAGTACTTTTTGTGTCGCTGAAAGATATTTTCAATTATATTTGAATTTTTAGCGTTATTTCCTTTAAATTTGTATTTAAATAAGGTATTTCAAAAGTTTTTATATAGAACAAATCTAAATAACACACAATTGTATCTTTAAGGATATTAAAAAAAACATCGCTATGGGTTCACAAGAGGAAATTAAGATTGAAAATGATTTTATATTGTTGCGTTTTCAAAATGAAAGCGACACAATTTATAAAATTGAACGGCCTGTAAGTCAGGGTCTTATCCAGTTTCATTTTGGGATTAAAGGCAAAGGCAAGTTTGTCTTCAATCAAGGAAATTATGCTTTGGATTTAAAAGAAGAAAAGGCATTATTGTTTTACAATCCCCAAAAAGAATTGCCGCTACATTTAGAATTAGCCCCTAATACTTGGGTAATATCGGCAATCATTTCCATTAAAAAATTTCATGGGTTGTTTTCGTCAGATGCAGAACATGTTCCTTTTTTGAGCGATGAGAATAAAGATAAAAAATATTATAAAGAGTCCGATATTAGTCCGTCAATGGCTATAGTTTTAAGTCAATTGTTTCATTACAATTTGAATCCGTCGATTAAAAATTTATATTACAAAGGCAAGGGATATGAATTGTTGAGTTTGTTTTTTAACCGTTCTGAAGACCCAAATGCAGAACAATGCCCTTTTTTAATTGACGAAGAAAACGTGTTAAAAATAAAAAAAGCCAAAGAAATCATGATTGCTAATATGGCCGAACCCCCCGGATTAGAAAATCTTGCCGAGCAAGTGGGCTTGAGTTTAAAAAAACTAAAAATGGGTTTTAAACAAATTTATGGGGATACGGTTTTTGGCTTTCTTTTTGACTATAAAATGGATTATGCCCGTCAATTATTAGACAGTGGTTCTTATAATGTTAACGAGGTGGGTTTAAAAATAGGCTACAGCACAGGCAGTCATTTTATTGCTGCTTTCAAGAAAAAATTTGGCACGACCCCTAAGAAGTATTTAATGAATTTGAATAGCAACGTGTAATGCCAAAAAGTATCGATTTTATATATCAATCCATCAATAAAAATAATTTGAATCAGAGAGTAAGTTCAATACATGAATTACTTTTATAAAAATAAAAGAACGTATGAAAGGAGTATTGTTAGTAAATTTAGGATCCCCTGAAAGTCCAACAGCAAAAGATGTTAAGCCGTATTTAGATGAATTTTTAATGGATAAATACGTCATAGACGTTCCATTTTTATTACGTGCGTTGTTAGTTAGAGGAATTATTTTGCAAACCCGTCCCAAAAAATCGGCTGAAGCCTATGCTAGAATTTGGACCAGCGAAGGTTCTCCTTTAATTGTGATTTCAAAAAAAATGCACCAAAAAGTGCAACAATTAGTAGATGTCCCTGTAGCCTTGGCCATGCGCTATGGCACCATGACCATTCAAAAAGGATTGCAAGAATTGAAAGATCAAGGGGTAACAGAAGTGATGTTATTGCCCTTATACCCGCAACACGCAATGGCTTCAACCACCACTATTTTGGTTTTGGCTGAAGAATTGCGCCAAAAATATTTTCCAGAAATGACCATTACTAGCGTACCAGCGTTTTATAACAAACCCGATTTTATTCAGGCGTTGGCAAATTCCATTAAAAAGCATTTGGAAGGATTTGATTATGATCATTTATTATTTTCGTATCATGGAATCCCAAAGCGACACATTCGCAAAACAGATGTAACGAAATCGCATTGTAAAATAGATGGCTCTTGTTGTAACACGCCATCACCTGCTCATGAATTTTGTTACCGCCATCAATGCTATGAAACCACAAAACAAGTCGTTAAATTATTAGGCATTCCGGAAGGAAAATACAGCCAAACGTTTCAATCGCGTTTAGCAGGGGATAAATGGCTAACACCATATACTGATGTTGAAATCAACAAAATGCCCGATCAAGGCATTAAAAAACTAGCCGTTGTAACACCAGCATTTGTTGCCGATTGTTTAGAAACATTGGAAGAAATAGCTATGGAAGCAAACGAGCAGTTTTTACACCATGGAGGTGAAGAATTTATGGCCGTTCCGTGTTTGAATGATGAAGACGAATGGTGTGGAGTGGTGGCCAATTGGATAAAGGAATGGAAAAAATAAATCCTTTCAGGATTCAAGTTCTTAGAACTGCAATCAACCTGAAACTTGAAACCTAAAACTTGAAACTAATTCTATGGAATTTTACAACTACATAAAATCACTGCATTTAATTTTTGTAATCACCTGGTTTGCCGGGTTGTTTTACATTGTTCGTCTGTTTGTTTATCAAATTGAAGCAAATGATAAACCTTCGCCAGATAAAGAAATTTTACAAAAGCAATACAAAATAATGACCTATCGTTTGTGGTACATTATTACCTGGCCAAGCGCTGTTTTAGCTACTATTTTTGCCCTTTTATTGTTGCATTTAAATCCCGCTTTCATAGAAATGCCTTGGATGCAAGTAAAGTTGGTTTTCGTTTTTTTGTTATTCATATATCATTTTAAATGTCATAAAATGTATACCGAATTACAAAATGACAACGTAAAATATACCTCTAATTTTATGCGTTTATGGAACGAAGGCGCTACAATTATTCTTTTTGCAGTCGTATTTTTAGTACTTTTAAAAAATGCAATTAACTGGGTTTTTGGAGTAATTGGTATTGTTGTTTTTTCGATACTTATTATGCTTGGATACAAACTATACAAACGAATTAGAGAAAAGCAATAGGCATTTTGCTTAAACACAAATTATGGATAGAATTTTTAATTTAAAAAATCTTTCATTACGCGTAAGAATATTTCTATCCATGATATTCTTGACACTCATTGCGTCGGTATTGATCGCCACGGTATCTATTTATCAATTTCGAAAAGAAGCCAGAGAATACCACCAAGATCGATTAGAACGCAAAGAAACCGCTATTGCTGAACACATCAATTATGTCTTGCAAACAACAACATATCCCTTAACGACAAAAAATGTTCCTTTAATTTTTAAAGAAAAAATCTTTGAATTGGCCGACATTCATAGTATGGAAATTAATATTTTTGATTTAAATGGGAAGTTGTTGATCTCCTCTAAAGCCATTTTCAAAATTGATAAAGACAAACCAAAGATAAACGAAGCAACGCTTAAAATTTTACAAGCTTCATTAGAGAAAAGGTATGTCGAATTTTCAACCATTGACGAACAGCCATTTCGGTCTTCTTATACCTATTTAAAAGACACCAAGTTTAAACCTTTGGGAATTTTGAATTTACCCTATGAAGAAGATCGTGCCTTTTACAACAAAGAAGTGCAAAATTTCCTCATTCGATTCGGACAAGTATATGCTTTTATGTTTTTAATTTCTATAGTATTATCTTACTTCTTGTCTAGTTATATAACCAAGTCACTTAAAATCATTAGTGATAAAATGCAAAAAACCCAACTGGATCAACGCAATGAAAAGATTGTGATAGAAGACGGAAGTAAAGAAATCAATTTGTTGATCAAATCGTACAACAATATGGTCGATAAATTAGAAGAAAGCGCCACTATTTTAGCTCAAAGCGAACGCGAGCATGCCTGGCGTGAAATGGCAAAACAAGTAGCACATGAGATAAAAAATCCTTTGACGCCCATGCGATTAACGGTGCAAAATTTCCAACGTAAATTTGAAGCAAACGACCCTAATATATCCAAAAAACTAGCTGATTACACCCAAACCATTTTACAACAAATCGACACGATGAGTTCGGTGGCCAATGCATTTTCAAATTTTGCTACCATGCCAGCCCAACAGAACGAGACCTTAAATGTGATTGAGGTTGTACAAATGACTTTGGAAATTTTCAATGAAGATTACATTCGTTTTTCGGCAATTGAAGACGAAATTATTGCCAAATTAGATCGCACACAATTGATCCGAGTGGTTACCAATTTGGTAAAGAATGCCATTCAAGCGATTCCTGAAACACAAGAAAACAAGTTGGTTTTTGTAACGGTTTTTAGGGAAGATCAACAAGTTAAAATAGCGGTGAAAGATAACGGAAAAGGAATTTCTGAAGAAAATGCCACACGAATATTCGAACCGAAGTTTACCACTAAATCCAGCGGAATGGGACTTGGATTAGCCATCATTAAAAATATTATTGAAAATTACAATGGAACCATTACTTTTGATACTACAATAAACCAAGGAACAGAATTTTTAGTTTCTTTTCCCATAAATAAATAATTTAAACACTAAAATGGAACATATTCTAATTGAAAAGCAAGCGCATATTGCAGTA
>NZ_JBILKB010000036.1:0-19299 GCF_044376915.1 Flavobacterium sp. | reverse complement strand
CAAAACCGCAAGTTGTATCATCATCTTTATCAGAATTGATAAAAATTTTAATATCGTCAATAGGTTCAGTTGATTTTCTTTCCAAAATTCGATTGTAGGTTTTTCCAGAATCAAAAGAAAGTTTTATGCCAATAATTTCTCCTTCTTTATTTCGCTTAACTTTTGATATTTTAAGTTTATATTTTTCATCTGAAAAAGTCTTTTCTAATTCTTGCAACTCTTTATCGGTGGTGTTTTTGGTTAGAATTGAAGAAAAAGATACCTGTGCAACGGCATATGCTGCCTCTTTTGAGTTTTCTTTTACTTGCGCCACGGTTTCAATTTGAAACAATAACATAAAGCTAACTACTAAGGGAAGAACAATTGCATACTTCCAAGCATTTCTTTTGTGGGATTGATTTGTGTGTAACATAACGATTCGTTTTTTGATTAATGATTGATAAAATTGATTGGTAATAGACAAGTCATGTTGCCGGGTCACCACTTTTAATAATGTTTTTTGGTACTCGTATTTGTTTTCGATCAGCTGAACGGTTGCGCTATCTGCAATAAATTCAAGATTTTGCAGCATGGCTTTTCGATAGAACCAAACAATAGGGTTGATCCAAAATAGCGCACAAAATAGTTTTCCAGTTACGACATCAATCGAATGTTTTTGTGTTACATGAATGCGTTCGTGTGTTACGATATGTTCTATTTCTGCTTCGGAAAACCTGTTTTTATTGATGACGATGTAATTGAAAAACGAAAAGGGGTTTTCTATCGCATCAGAATCTACCAAGGTATAATTGCTCTCTTTTTGCTTGTTTTGATGTTGAATTTTTTTGAAAAACGAAATCAATTCCATTCCAATTTTCAATAGAAATAAAAACGAAATTATAAGGTAGGCACACAGTACGATCAACAACCAATCAACTGGGTTTTCTTGTATTGGGATTTCGGTTAATGTACTACTTGTTGGAACTTGTTCTTGATAAAATGCTGCAACAGGTGTTGGTTCCACCCAAATGGTTTTGGTAAACTTGATAACAGGTAACGCCAACGCCAATAGTAATCCGATGATAAAATACCACCGATTCGAAATAAAAAACGTTTCTTTTCGCAGGAATAACACATACATCAAATAAAATAAAATGATGAGTCCGTTTGCCTTTATAAAATAGAGCAATAGATTTTCCATGCTATTTCTTTTTTTCGATTAGCGCTAAAATCTCACGAAGTTCTTCAGCCGAAATTTTATCTTCTTCAGCAAAATAGGAAACTAAATTTTTGTACGAGCTATTAAAATAATTATCAATAGCAGTATTCATAAACGTTTTTCTGTACTCTTCTATCTTAACAATAGGGAAGTACTGGTGTGTTTTTCCAAAAGCATGGTAACCCACATAACCCTTTTCTTCCAAATTGCGAACAATGGTTGAAAGTGTATTGTAATGAGGTTTCTCATTGCTAATTTCTTCTAGGATTTCTTTTACAAAAGCTTTTTTTAGCTTCCATAAAATGTGCATAATTTCTTCTTCTTTGTTGGTTAGTTTTTGCATGACTTATCGTTTTGATAAATCAAAGGTAAACTATATTTTTAGTTATACAACTATTTTTATAGTTATTTAACTAAATTTTTAGTTTTAAGAAGTTCAATTGGTTTTTTGTTAACCAATTTAATCACCCATAAACCCAACAGTACACTAATAAATCCGAGGGTTCCCATGAAGAACCAGTTGGCTTGGTATCCATAATGGTCGATAAGCGTCATGCCGGTTTTGGCACTTAAGATGTGCGCAAAGCTGTACGTCATGGTAAAAATAGCCATATAACGTCCTTCATGTCCTTTTGGTGCGCGACTCATGGCAAAGGAATTGGAGAAAGGAAAGGCAAACATTTCGGCAAAGGTCATGAATAGCATCATTACGATTAAAATGCCTACCCAATTGTTTACAAGTAACAAAAACATACTAATGGTCATTAATAATCCGCCAAGGTTAATAGCGCGTAACTTATTTATTTTATTCCGTTCAATATAACTCACTAGTGGCATTTCAACAAAGAAAACGAGCACGCCATTGAAGGTTAAGAGCAGACCTGTCTGAAGTTCAGATAAGTTAAATTGTTCTTTATGATATAAAGGAATCGTGGTGAACAATTGAAAAAACATAATGCCTGAAATCAAGCAAATCATTAAGAAAATCCAAAAGGGTCCGTCATTAAACACAGAATGCGTCAGCACCTCACCCGGATGTTCTTTATCGGTGTAAGCCGATTTTTTCTTTTCTTTTACTTTTGCCCAAAAAATAAGTATAGCTATGATGCAAGTTGCACCATCTACCCAAAACAATCCTTTATAGCCCACACTCATAATCAACAAACCGCCCAACGCAGGTCCGGCTGCAAATCCTAAATTGATGGCCAAACGCACCAGTGTTAAAGCTCGGGTTCTGTTCTCGGGTTTTGCATAGGCTCCCAGTGAAACAAACATGGCAGGTCGGAACATATCTGCAATCACCATGATAAAGAAAATGGCAATCAATAAACCATGATAACTGGTAATTGTTTGTAAGATAAAGAAACCAATACCACTAGTTAGCAAACTAAATATCATGATTTTATAAAAACCAATTTTATCAGATAATTTTCCACCTAACCATGATCCCAGCATGGAGCCAATTCCGAAACTCACCATAATCCAGCCGACTTGACTATATGAAAAATGTAAATCTTCCTTTAAATACTTTGATAAAAAGGGGAGAACCATCGTACCCGCACGATTAATAAAAGTAATCAAGGCTAAAATCCAAATCTCTCTAGAAAATCCTTTAAAGTTGTTGAAGTATTTTTGAAGGGCGCGTTGTAGCATACAATAGTTTGAGCGGCAAATTTACAAAAGCAGAACCAATTACATTGTGAACTAAATTATATATTTTTGTAAAAATTAGTATCATGTCTAAATTTATTAATTTACATACCCATCAATTTTCAAACGACACCGAGGTGATAGAAGTGGTCAATCAATATCCTTGGGCGTTTGATGCTTCGATTCCAATGTATTCAATAGGAATCCATCCGTGGTATATTGATGAAAATCGTTTGGCAGCTGATTTAGATAGTATCGCTGAAAAATTGCAGTTGGCGCCTTGCTTAGCTATGGGAGAATGTGGTCTAGACAAACGAATTGATATCCCTATGGATCTACAAGTGAGTGTTTTTAGAAAGCAATTAGAGATCGTTAAACAAACGAATAAGCCTGTAGTGCTGCATTGTGTAGCAGCTTATGAAGAAATGATTGCCATCAAGAAAGAAATGAAGATAGAAAATCCCATGATTGTTCACGGATTTTCAAAAAATATACAAGTAGCACAATCACTTTTAAACAATGGCTTTTATCTTTCTTTTGGAAAATATTTAATGCGTAATCAAGAATTAGAAAAAGTGCTTAAATTTGCACCCGAAAATAAAATTTTGTTTGAAACGGATACCATCGAAGAATCGATATATATGGTATATGAAAAAGCGGCAGCCGTTAAAGAAATTTCGATAGCGGAGATGAAAACTTTAGTTTTTAATAATTTTTCAAGAATTTTTAGTTAATCAATTAATCAATTTTACGATCCAACAAGTAGTATGGCAAAGTGGAAAGAACGAGCGGTTTTATTATTTAAAGAAGAAGGCATTCAAAAGTTAGAAAATGCCAATGTATTGGTTGTTGGTTTGGGTGGTGTAGGTAGTTTTGCTGCTGAATTTTTAGCCCGAGCTGGTGTAGGAAACATGACCATTGTCGATGGGGATGTAGTGGACATTACCAATATTAACCGCCAATTGCCAGCTTTGCACAGTACAGTTGGTGCACCTAAAGTTAAAATTGTAGGCGATCGGTTATTGGATATCAATCCCGAATTAAAACTCACCCGTATCGAAGAATTTTTATCTCCCGAACGTGCCTTTGAATTGGTTTCGCCAGAGTTTGATTATGTATTGGATTGTATTGATAGTGTTACACCAAAAATCAATTTAATAGTTGCTTGCAAACGCAAAAAAGTAAAAGTAATCAGCAATATGGGTGCGGGTGGTAAGTTTGAAGCCGAAAAAGTAAAAGTACGTGATATCAGTAAAACCGAATATTGTCCTTTGGCAAAAAACGTCAGAAAGCGTCTTAAATTGGAAGGAATTTCAAAAGGAGTAAAAGTGGTCTATTCGTATGAACGGCCAGATTATTCCAGTATTAAAACCACCGACGGATCAAATTTTAAGAAATCGTTTTATGGTACCAACAGTTGGATGCCTGCATTGTTTGGCTTACATGCCGCTGAAACGGTGGTAAAGCATTTGATTGGAAAAGAAAAATAACGATCTATTGCTCGGGAGTTTCTACTACTTCTGTAGTGGGACTTTCAACCACCTCAGGTTGGGGTTCCTTGCGCTCTTTTTGCACCGGAATATAGATTTCAGTCACCCATTTTGAAGGTTTACGCTCTTTGGGTAAACTTACTTTATATAATTCGATTGCCTTTTCGGCAGAATCTTCTGTTAATTTATTTTTATTCATAAAACCGCGAGCAGCTTTCCAAGCTTTATCATTGTGAGAGTAATCTCCAGTTAATGTTATTTTAACCGCGTCAAAAGCTTCAAAACGGCCACCAGAAATTTGACTACCCTCCATAGTATATATGCGTTCTGCTACTGGAATGCAAATAGCAAAAGCTGTTTTTTGATCTGGAGATTTCTTTGTGGTGTAGCGAACAAATGGTAGTCCGGTTGTTTTTATATTATTTTTTGTTACAAACGAGATCATGTTTTGTAACATCGCTTTCGATTTAATCTCAAAATCTTTTACGGCACATGTAGACTGTTGTTGGATGTAATTGGTTGCTTTTTGGGTTACTAATCCATTTGTTTTAATGGAATAATTACCAATTTCATTCACCAAATAATAATTGATGTTTTTTAGACCCTCTTCTAATTGCGAACCAATAACAGGATTAGCACCACCATTCAAAACACTCAATATTTTTGATTTCAAATCTAATGTACCTTGCATTTGCCAGGTCACTAGTGTTCCTTTTTTTGTCGATTGGAAATGAAAAGAAGATTGGCTTACTTCTTCATTGATCGTTATTTTTTGTAATATCGAATCGGAAGTTGATGGGGATGTATTGGTAATTATAGCTTCATCAGCTTCCCAAGGACTCCAATCGTTGAAAGAGTTAGTATTGGCAATAAAATTTGATACTTCTTCTTTTGATACAGCAATCTCTTTGGATTGCATGATTTTATAATCACCGGGTTGTGTAGCCACAAAGACCACAAAAGCGATGAAGAGTACTAGAAATAATAAAAATAAGTATTTAAGAATTCTCATTATTTAGAATTTGTTTTTCAAATGTAAGAAAATTATTCTTTCATTATGAATTTGATTAAAAAGAGCAGTCCAATAAATACTATAAAACCGATCAATACCCAATATGTTCCTTTGTAAAAAGGTTTCATCACTTTCAAATCTTTTCTGTATACCGCAATCATTGTAATTACAAAAGTTAGGATGAAAAATACCGCAAAATAAATTTGGCCTGTTGAAAACATATTGAAAAATTTTTACAAAAATAAGGATTAATTAGGTTCAAAATTTCTATTTTTCGTTAAATAAATTTAGAAGAAATGCAAAAACAATTAAATGCTGTGAAAATATTTCACGAAACCTATGGTTTAGGTGTTAGCACTGAAATGAAAGCCGATTTAGGAAAACTCAAGAACGAACTTCGTTTCAATTTGATGAAAGAAGAAAACGAAGAATATTTGGAAGCAGTTGAAAACAATGATATTGTTGAAATTGCAGATGCTTTAGGGGATATGTTATACATATTATGCGGTACGATCTTAGAACACGGCTTGCAACATAAAATTGAAGAAGTATTTGATGAAATTCAACGTTCAAATATGAGTAAGTTGGGTGAAGATGGAAAACCAATTTACCGTGAAGATGGAAAAGTAATGAAGGGGCCGAATTATTTCAAACCCAATTTTTCAGCTATATTAAAATAAAAAAAAGCGATTTCATTGAAATCGCTTTTTTTAATCTAAATTCTTACACCTTAACAGTCCATCCAAAAGTATCTTCTGCTAATTTATGTTGGATATTGGTTAGTTTTTCTTTTAAATCTATAGCCATTGAATGCTCTAATTGAGGCAATTCAAAATAAGTGTCTTGGTATGAAAATCCAACGATAGGATTTATTACAGCTGCAGTACCTGCTCCAAAAATTTCTTTAAGTGAACCGTTCTTTGCTGCTGCTATCAATTCTTCCACTAATACGGGCCGAACTTCAATATTAATTTTTTCTCTCTGAGCCAATTCAATAACACTTTTACGAGTTACACCATCTAAAATACGTTCGCTAGTTGGTGCTGTAAATAAAGTATCGTTTATTCTAAAAAATACATTCATGGTTCCTGCTTCTTCCAACTTGGTATGTGTGGCGTCATCCGTCCAAATAATTTGCTGGAACCCTTTATCATTTGCCAATTTGGTTGGGTAAAACTGTGCCGAGTAATTACCCGCAGCTTTAGCAGCACCAATACCTCCGTTTGCAGCACGACTGAAATGTTCAGCAATAATTACTTTTACTTCACCCGAGTAATACGAACGAGCAGGGGATAAAATTATCATGAAACGATATTCATGTGAAGGAGCCGCAATTACGCCGTGACCAGTTGCAATCATAAAGGGCCGTATATACAAGGTATTGCCAATTCCTTTTTTTACCCATTGTTGATCAAGTTGTAATAATTTTTTTAATCCTCCCATAAAAACAGCTTCAGGGACTTCGGGCATTGCCATTCGCGTTGCACTTTTATTGAAGCGATGAAAGTTTTCTTCTGGACGAAATAACCATACGGCATCTTCTTCATCTTTGTATGCTTTCATACCTTCAAAAATGGCTTGACCATAATGAAATACTTTTGCTGATGGATCTATAGTAAAAGGAGCATAAGGTTGGATGACTGGTTTTTGCCAACTACCGTCTTTAAAATCACAAATTAACATGTGGTCCGTGAAGACGTTTCCAAAAGTTAGGTTTTCAAAATCAACACTGTTAATTTTAGTTTTTGAAGCTGAAATAATTTCAATATCATTTAAAGTGGTTACTTCCATTGTGAAAAAAGTAGTTTAAATCACCAGTATAAACTGGTTTTTGATAAATATTTTGCAAACTTACTAAAAATTGAATGGTTAATTATGTAATGGGAGTAGAAATATTAGCAAACTTCTTTTTTCCTTGACAACATAGAGATTCAAGGAGTATTATTTTAATAGAACGATATTTCTTTTGTTTTCGAATTTCATTTCAAAAAATATGGTATTTTTGTGTATAAATTATTTCAAAATGATACAGAGAGTAATCCTAGCATTTGCATTAGTAAGTTTAACGATTGGCTGCGAAACAAAAAAAGAAGTACCTGCAAAAGAGGCAACAGTTTCCTATGCAAAATTTGGAGATTCTATATCCACTGAACAAGCGCTATCTTCCGCTGAAATGATGGAGAAGTTTACTTCCTTAAAAGAAGGCGACACACTTTCCGTAAAATTTAAATCTACAATTCATGAAATTTGTCAAAATAAAGGTTGTTGGATGACATTGGATTTAGCCGACGGAGCAGAGGCTTTTGTGAAATTTAAAGATTATGGTTTTTTTGTTCCGATGAATGCTCAAAAAAGAGATGTAATTGTGGAAGGAAAAGCTTTTATTGAAGAAACGCCCATTTCCGAATTGAAACATTATGCAGAAGATGAAGGAAAATCAAAAGCAGCGATTGATAGTATTGTAGCTCCTAAAAAAGAATTCAAGTTTTTAGCACACGGTGTATTAATTGCTAAATGATGAAAAAAATAATTTATTTTTTAGGAATTAGTGTAGTTTTTTTTTCATGTGAAAAACGCTCAAAAAATGAGACCGTTGAAGTTTTTGGTATCGAAATTCAAAGCAAAGATTCACTTTCTGAGGATAAAGGTGATTTTAAAATGTATGAAATGTCAGAAATGGCGGTTCTTATGGAGCAAATGTATGTCGATAATGAACGCTTAAAAGCACGCATTCTAAAAAAGGATACTTTGGGAAAATTTCCGATGCATTTTTTAGCTATTGAAAAAGCATCGTTTACTAAAGGTAAGGATCGAGATGCTTTTTTTATGGAACAGTCCGATAAATTCATTACCAAACAAATGGAAATATATACCACAAAAGACACTATAAAAACGTTTAATGCTATGGTTGATCAATGCATAGCTTGTCACGAAGTAAAATGTGGTGGACCAATAGCAAGGATAAAAAAATTATACATTAAATAAATGTCTTAGGTTTGAGATTGTTCTTAAACCTTTTTTTTGTAAAATGAAAAGAGAAATTCTCATTACCGGCGATGGTTCAACCACCATTCGAATTCCAGATTGGGATGAAAATTATCATTCCAGTCACGGTGCCATTCAAGAAGCCAAACATGTGTTTATTGCGAATGGATTAGATTGTTTTTCATATCATTCGGAGCTTGCAATTTTGGAGATTGGTTTTGGTACTGGTTTAAATGCCTTTATTACTTTTTTGGAAACATTTCAAAAAGATAAAATACGGTATGTTGGTATTGAAGCTTATCCAGTTTCATCCGAAGAATTAGCGCACATGAATTATGTATCGGAATTAAATGCGCTACAGTACGCTTCCATTTTTGAAAAGATGCATGCAACAGCTTGGGAACATGAAAATGTAATTACGCGTCAATTTAGTTTGACAAAACGGCAACAATTTTTTCAGGATATTACCGATAAGAATCAATTTAATATAATCTATTTTGATGCTTTTGGCTATCCGCTACAGCCTGAATTATGGAGTGAAAGTATTTTTGTTAAAATGTATGAAGCATTGTTGCCTGGAGGTGTTTTGGTAACTTATGCTTGTAGAACCGTTATTAAAAACGCAATGTTGGCTGCCGGGTTTACAATTGAAAAATTACCAGGTGCGCCGGGTAAACGCGAAATGCTAAGAGCTACCAAAGCATAAAAATTTTAGCAAAATTTTAGCATTTTTTTTAACAATAGTGTTTTAAATAACTGATTTTATTTTATTAATTTTACGAAAAGTTCTTATTTTATAATAACTTGTTAAAATTAGTGATTATGCCTCGAACAGCTTTTATTTATACGAAATCTATTCTGGAACGTGTTAGTTTTGATGCAAAATTATTTTGTAAGGAATTAGAAAAAGCAATTAAAAATTTACTTCCTTACGAAATCGAATTGCTTCGCGATTGGCTCCTAGAGTACACTGTAGAAAAACCAGAATTAAAACAATGTCTAGTTTATATTAAATAAAAAAGGCCCGATATCGGGCCTTTTTTATTTATTGGGTTTCGGGCTGATGATTTTAACATCACTAAAAGTGATGGCTCCTCTAACCACTCCTGAAATTACATCGCGTAATGCATTGATAATATGTAATTTTAATTCGTTTTTAGGATAGATCAAACTAACTTCTCTTGCGGGTTTTGGGTCTTCGAAGGCTCTTAACTTGGTTTTGTTTTTATCGTTTAAGTCTAATGTATGAAGATAGGGTAATAGGGTTGTTCCTAATCCTTCATCGGCTAATTTAATCAAAGTTTCAAAACTACCGCTTTCCAATTGGAAATGATTATCTGCTATGTATTTATTGTTTTTGCATAAATTTAAAATTCCATTTCTAAAGCAGTGACCGTCTTGTAACAACAAAATAGTGTCAAAATCCAATTCATCTATTGTAATTTCTTTATTTTGTAAACTGTTATGATTTTCGGGCAGATAAGCAACGAAAGGTTCGTAGTAGAGAACAATTTCTTTTAAATGATCTTCTTCTAAAGGAGTTGCTGCAATCGCACAATCTAAATGTCCATTTTTTAACTTCTTAATGATTTCTTCCGTAGTTTGTTCTTCAATTATAAGATTTACCTTAGGATATTTCTTAATAAAGTTGTTTAAGAACATAGGGAGTAGTGTAGGCATAATGGTTGGAATGATACCAATTTTAAACTCACCACCAATATACCCTTTTTGTTGATCAACAATATCTTTAATGCGACCGGCTTCATTGACAATATTTTTAGCTTGGTTGACTATTTTTTCTCCTACTTCGGTCAATACTATAGGTTTTTTACTTCTGTCAAAAATTAAGATATCTAATTCATCTTCTAACTTTTGAATTTGCATGCTTAATGTGGGTTGGGTTACAAAACACTTTTCGGCAGCCAGTGTAAAGTTTTTATATTCAGCAACCGCTAAAACATAATGTAATTGAGTTATGGTCATCGTATTGTTTATTTTTATGCAAATATAAAAAACTATCAATTGTACTGATAGTTTTAATCTTAAATTTATTAAATAGAACAGGTATAACAATTTTAGTTTGACGGTATATTTTTTTGTAATGTTTATTAATTTTCATACAATTATCATTAATTTTTGTTATTTTTGTGATATGAAATTTTTATGCATTATATTTTTGCTTTTTTTTACTTCGTTTTTATCAATGCCTACAATTATTAGTATGATCGATAAAGGTGAAGACACTTCTTATTTTTACACGGTTTCAGAAGAAGAGGAAAATATAGTTTCATTTGATGAAATTAAATCTGTTGCTTTATCAGAACTTTATTTTAATTATTCACTGCTTCAAAATAAAAGTGTTATTTCCATTAGCACGAGCACATTTTCAAATTTCACCAATCTTGCTCATCAAATTTTTTCGCCACCTCCAGATAACGTATAGTGCAATGTTTTAAATCGCAACACAAAGTGAAGCGATAAAGTAATAATGTATTATATATTTCTTATGAGTAATCATTCTATTTTTTCTAATGTAAGAGGAGATCTTGCTTCAGGTTTAGTCGTTTTTTTAGTAGCCTTGCCCTTGTGTTTAGGTATTGCTTTGGCCTCTGGAGCACCCTTGTTTTCGGGTATTGTTTCTGGAGTTGTTGGAGGGGTAATGGTAGGATTTTTGAGTAATTCTTCTTTAAGTGTGACCGGTCCAGCTGCAGGATTAACGGCTATAGTGTTAACTGCAATAACTGATTTGGGAGGTTTTGACGTTTTTTTAGTGGCCGTTATTATAGCGGGTTTACTCCAAATTGGATTAGGATTTGCACGCGCGGGCAGTTTTTCTAATTATTTTCCAACAAGTGTAATTGAAGGTATGCTTGCCGCGATTGGAATCATCATTATCTTAAAGCAAATTCCTCATGCATTTGGTCATGATGTAGATAATGAAGGTGATTTCTTTTTTATTGAAAAATCAGGACATAGTACTTTTGATACATTATTAGAATCCATTAATTTTATTCATGGAGGAGCTTTGATAATAGCACTTTTGTCTTTAGCTATTTTAATTACTTGGGATAAAGTTTCGGCTTTAAAGAAAATTAAAATGATTCCCGGTGCATTAGTTGTAGTTGTTTTGAGTATTATCTTGAATGAACTATTTATTAAATCGGGATCTGTTTTAGCAATCACAACAAAAAATCATTTGGTCAACCTGCCTTCATTTAATGAAATAAAGGATGGATTTGCGTGGCCAAATTTTAGTTCGTTAACCAATCAAAAAGTATGGATCGTAGCCATTACAATTGCTGCGGTAGCCTCAATTGAAACGTTATTGTGTATTGAAGCAACTGATAAATTAGATCCCTTCAAACGTTTCACCGACACCAATAGGGAGTTAAAGGCGCAAGGAGTTGGGAATATTGTTAGTGGTTTATTGGGAGGTTTGCCAATGACATCGGTTGTTGTTCGTTCTTCTGCCAATATTAATTCGGGAGGTAGAACAAAATTAGCTACTATTTTTCATGGCGTATTATTGATTTTATTCGCATTATCCATTCCATTTATTCTTAATAAAATTCCACTATCAGCTTTAGCAGCAGTGCTATTAATGGTCGGTTATAAATTAGCAAAACCTTCCGTATTTATTCATTTATGGAAAAATGGTTTTTCTCAATTTATTCCTTTTATAATTACTGTTTTTGCAGTAGTTGGAATTGATTTGTTAAAAGGGGTTGCCATAGGACTTGGGGTAAGTATTTTATTCATCTTGTATCAGAATTTAAAAATTGCCTATTCTTTTAAAAAGGAATCGTTGCATGATGGTGATGTAATTACAATTAAACTAGCCCAAGAAGTATCTTTTTTAAATAAAGCTGCTATTAAAAGTACGCTAGGGGATCTTCCAGAAAAAGCAGTTGTAATTATAGATGCAACGAATACAAAATATATAGATTTTGATGTGGTTGAGATGCTAAAAGATTTTAGAAATGTAACTGCCATAGATAAAGAAATTAAATTAACTTTGAAAGGTTTTAAAGAAAACTATACTGTTGATAATACGGAGTTTAAACACGTAAAAAATAAAGACCAAAACAATTAATATACTTAAAAATGAGTGAGTTTTATAAAAAAATATTAGACAATAATAAGAACTGGGTAGAAAAGAAATTGGCCATTAGCCCGGATTATTTTAAAAATTTGGCGGAAGGACAAAGTCCGCCATTGTTATGGATAGGTTGTTCCGATAGTCGCGTTCCCGCCAATGAAATTATTGGAGCCGAACCCGGAGAGGTTTTTGTGCATCGCAACATTGCAAACATGGTTATTCATTCTGATATGAACATGTTAAGCGTGTTGGATTATGCGGTAAATGCCTTGAAAGTAAAACATGTAATTGTATGTGGTCATTATGGTTGCGGTGGTGTAAAAGCGGCAATGGGTAACAGTTCTATTGGAATCATTGATAATTGGATTCGTCACATTAAAGATGTGTATCGTTTTCATCAAAAGGAATTGGATGCTATTGTTGATGAAAAAGAGCGATTCAATACTTTTGTAGAGGTTAATGTAAAAGAGCAAGTGATGGATTTGGCAAAAACTTCTATTGTACAAAATGCATGGAAAAATGGTCAAAATTTATCATTACACGGTTGGGTCTATGGACTTAATGACGGTTATGTAACCGATTTAGGTGTTAACTTTAGTTGTGATAAAGACTTGGACGATGTATACCAATTAAAATTCTAATCGTCTTCTAAATTTTCGTTAAAAGCTGAAGGCAATAATTGAGGTATAAATTTGATCAATATTGGTAGTAATAGACTGCCACCAGGAAGTAAAAAAATAGTTAAAGAGGGTATGCTTTTGCATATATCGAGTAGCTGTTTTTTTACTTTCTTTTTTTCTTCTTTTGAAAGATCTTTTGCTGTAGATTTGGCTAAGAGCTGCATCAGTTCACCACTTTCTTTAATTTCTTTACTCAATCGATCTTTATTTCGAATGATCAATTTGGTTACATTTTTATTGGCTTGATCGTAAAAATGTTTAATCGGATTCGAATAGTTGAAAAAGGGAATTTCATCTTTGTATTTTTTTATAAAAAGATCCATGCTATCGATACTGTTCTTCAATAGTTCATGACTAAGATCTAAATCAGTACGGATAGCATTTAAGAACACAATTTCACTTTTTTCCAATTGTTGGTCACTCCATAGTGCCATTTGAGCAATATCTAACAGGTACAAACGTTCCAGAAGTTCTGTATGCTTTTGCAGTTTAAGTGACTCAAGATCTAAGGTGTCAACGGTAGCGAATTTTGTATATCGGATGGAGTTTTCAAACAATTTTATCACCAATTCATCATATTTGGATTTATGTGGTTTGATGGTCAATGCTAATGAAACAATTTTAATGCAGTCTGATTCAATATTTTTTAAATAATCTTTGGGCAAATCAGTATTTTTTAAAAAGTAGTGATAGGCAATAACATCAATAAATAAAAGTGCATTTGTAATAATGTGCGAAAAGTTTTTGCTCAAGCTATTCTGATTGGTTTGAATGCGTTCGTCAATAATTTGTTCCAATCGAGCACTTTTAGAACTTTCGGGCAGCATTTTTTTGATGAAATTGAGGTTCTCTGGCTGGATTATTTTATAAAACTCATATAGAGAAATCAAAAAATTCGTTGGCGAATTACTCTTATGCTCTAAAGTAAAAACAGCATATAAAGCATTTAAAAATCCAACTTTTGTGATTTCATCATACGACCATTTTTTAGATTCAATAGGTTCGTTCAATGGAATATCTACAACATAACCATAAATAAAACCGCTTTTTCTACAACTGTCATAAAAAGCCAAATAATCGTCCTGAAAATCAATTATATGTTCTTGATTTCCGACTAAAAATTTATCTATCCATCCACTTGCAGAAGGGTTGATCATGCTTTTAATTTTTCTTTTAAATAGATGCCTGTGATTGATTTTTTATTTTTGATGACTTCTTCAGGCGTGCCAAATGCCATCAAATGACCTCCGTTTTCACCGCCCTCCGGCCCAATGTCTAAAATGTAATCGGCACATTTGATCAAGTCCAAATTATGCTCAATAACAATAATGGAATGGCCTTTGTCTAGTAAGGCATCAAAAGAAGCCAGTAATTTCTTAATATCATGAAAGTGCAAGCCCGTAGTGGGCTCGTCAAACACAAATAAGGCTTTGTCTTTGATGGTTCCTTTTACTAAAAATGAAGCCAATTTGATCCTTTGCGCTTCACCTCCAGATAGGGTAGAAGAAGACTGTCCCAATTGAACATACCCTAATCCTACATCTTTTAATGGTTGAAGTTTTTGAGTAATTTTAATTTGATTCTGTGCCGTAAAGAACAGGAGCGCTTCGTCAATGGTCATTTTTAAAATGTCATCAATATTTTTACCTTCAAAAGTGACTTCAAGGACCTCTTTTTTAAATCGTTTTCCATTACAGGTTTCACATTCTAAATGCACATCGGCCATGAATTGCATCTCGATAGTCACTTCGCCATCGCCTTTACAAACTTCACATCTACCTCCGTCAACATTAAAAGAAAAATGTTTGGCTTGGTAGTTTCTTAATTTTGAAATACTCTGTTTTGCATACAAATCACGTATGTCATCGTAAGCTTTAATGTAAGTAACTGGATTGGATCGTGAACTTCTCCCAATTGGATTTTGGTCAACATATTCAATATGTTTAATGTGTGAAAAACTACCCTCTAAAGAAGTGAATTGTCCTGCTTTTTCACCAACACCTTCTAATTTTTTTTGTAATGCAGGAAATAATATTTTTTTAACTAAGGTACTTTTACCGCTACCAGATACTCCGGTAATGACTGTTAGGCATTCTAATGGGAACGTAAAATTTTCGTTTTTCAAATTGTTTTCACGTGCCCCAACTACTTCAATATAGTTTTTATAACCACGACGGGTTTTTGGTACTAGAATAGCTTCTTTTCCCTTCAAATAGTTGGCAGTTAGTGAATCGGCTTGTAAAAGTTCTGAATAGGTGCCTTGAGCAACCAATTCGCCTCCATGTGTACCGGCTTCCGGACCAATATCGATGATCATATCGGCAGCTTTCATGATGTCTTCATCGTGTTCTACCACAATTACAGTATTACCTAAATCTCTAAGGTTTTTCAATACTTCGATTAATCGTTCAGTGTCTTTGGGATGCAAACCAATACTTGGTTCGTCTAAAATGTACATGGAACCTACCAAACTACTTCCTAACGAGGTAGCGAGATTGATGCGTTGTGATTCGCCTCCTGATAGAGAATTTGAATTCCGATTCAAGGTTAAATAACTCAAGCCAACATTAGACAAAAAGTCAAGACGATTGTTAATTTCTATCAACAAGCGTTTAGCTACTATTGCATCGTATTCATTTAACGTCAAGCTATTGAAGAATGCAATCAAATTTACAATAGGTAAATCTACCAAATCCGATAGGGTTTGATGGGCTATTTTGATGTAATTTGCTTCGGGGCGCAATCTTTTTCCTTTACATACGGGACATTTGGTTTTGCCGCGGTATCGCGAAAGCATGACTCTATTCTGAATTTTATAATTTTTTTCTTCCAATTCAGAAAAAAAATCATGAAGTCCCGTAAAGTAGGAATTTCCCTCCCATATCAATTGTTTTTGTTCTTCAGTAAGTTCGAAAAACGGTTTGTGTATAGGAAAATCAAACTTATAGGCATTGTTTACCAATTGGTCTCTGTACCATCCCATGCTCTCTCCCCGCCAAGGGAAAATTGAATTTTCATAAATTGATAAGGCAGTATTAGGAACAACCAAATCACTATCGATTCCGATAATGCTACCATAGCCTTCACAGGTAGGACAGGCTCCATAGGGATTGTTAAAACTGAATAAATGTACATTGGGCTCTAAGAAGTTGATGCCGTCCAATTCAAAATTATTACTGAATCCTAATCGTTTTTGTGTGTCAACCTCTTGTAAATAACAGCTCCCTTTGCCTTCATAAAAAGCGGTTTGAACTGCGTCTGAGAGGCGATTGAAAAATGCTTCTTCCTCTTTAACTACAATTCGATCTATTATTAATAAAGCATCTTTATTGTCTAATGAATGTGGAGCTAAAGCATCCAATCGCAACGTTTCATTGTCGACTAGAATACGCGCAAACCCTTGCTGGAGTAACACTTTTAATTTGTCTTCTAAAGCGCGTCCTTCTTCCAAATGAATAGGAGCAAGCAACAACCATTTGCTATCAATAGCAAACGTTTTCACAGTCGAAACAACATCTGTAATAGTATCTTTTTTAACTTCTTTTCCAGAGATTGGAGAATAGGTTTTGCCAATACGTGCAAAAAGTAATTTTAAATAATCGTATATTTCAGTAGATGTACCTACGGTTGAGCGAGCATTACTCGTATTTACTTTTTGTTCAATGGCAATAGCCGGAGCGATACCTTTGATGTATTCTACTTTCGGTTTGTCTAATCGGCCCAGGAATTGGCGTGCATAAGACGATAAACTTTCTACATACCGGCGTTGGCCTTCAGCATACAACGTATCAAAAGCTAAACTTGATTTTCCAGAACCCGAAAGCCCAGTGATTACTACCAATTTATTTCTAGGAATGGCTACATCTAAATTTTTAAGGTTGTGCAATTGTGCCCCTTTTATTAAGATATTCTTTTTGGGATCTAAAGTTGAAAAATCGGGTAGTGTCATTTTGAAATAAAAATAGATTCGCAAAGATAATTAATCTGTTGTTAGAAAATTAAAATCTTTACTTAATTCCAATTATTGACTGAATTAGCTCTTTTGAAAACGTTGTAGTTGGAAATTTCATTGCCATTTATAACTATACATAAGCTATACAAAATAATTAGTTTTTATAAATAATAATTATAACTATTTGACTATCAATGCTTTTAAAAAATGGTTCATTAATAATTTTATTATTGATTATTTGTAGAATTGTATAGTTTGTATATATAGTATGATAATTGTTTACATTTTTTATTGAATAATTTTACAATTGTTAACATTTAACTAATTAAATTAAATATTATGAAAAAAATTACCCATTTGTTTGCATTCCTGCTCATCAGTGCGCTAGGTTTTGCACAACCCACTACAAATGCTCCAACTCCTACCAGATTGGCGTCCAATGTAGTATCTGTTTTTAGTGATGCTTACCCTAGTATTGCAACCAATTTGAATCCAGGTTGGGGTCAAACCGGTACTGTAAATCCTACATTTACGGTTACTGCTGGAAACAATATTTTAGCCTACACAAACTTTAATTATCAAGGAACAGAGGTTACCGCTACCAATTTATCAACTATGGAATTTTTACACGTTGATATTTGGTGTAATGCAGCGCCTACAAGTTCAATTATTCAGGTTAGTCCTATTAATAGTGGAACTGGTGCAGCGGAGACTTTGGTAACCATCAACCATGTGCAGGGACAATGGTACAGTGTTGATATTCCTAAAGCGTCTTTTACAGGTATGACTTGGAATAATATTATTCAGTTAAAATTTGCAGCTAACGGAGCAGGAAGTACTGTTCCGGTAAATATTTATTTAGACAATATTTATTTTTGGAAAACTCCTCCTTCAACTGTTCCAACAACAAATGCACCAACGCCAACTCGTTTAGCGGCTAATGTTGCTTCTGTGTTTAGTGATGCGTATCCAAGTATTGCAACCAATTTGAACCCAGGTTGGGGTCAAACCGGTACTGTAAATTCAACATATACTGTGACGGCTGGAAACAATATTTTAGCCTACACAAACTTTAATTATCAAGGTACTGAAGTTACGGCTACCAATTTATCAACTATGGAATTTTTACACGTTGATATATGGTGTAATGCTGCACCTACAAGTTCTATTGTTCAAGTGAGTCCAATTAATAGTGGCACTGGAGCAGCAGAAGTATTAGTTACTCTTAATCATGTTCAAGGGCAATGGTATAGTGTTGATATTCCAAAAGCGTCTTTTACAGGAATGACTTGGAATAATATTATTCAATTGAAATTTGCAGCTAATGGGGCAGGAAGTACGGTTCCTGTAGATATTTATTTAGATAATATTTATTTTTGGAAAGCACCTGCTAACCCAACTTCGCCTCCAACTAATGCTCCTACACCAACACATTTGGCAGCTAATGTAGCTTCAATTTTTAGTGATGCGTATCCAACTATCGCAACAAACTTGAACCCAGGTTGGGGTCAATCTGGAGCGGTAAATCCAACGTTTTCTGTAACTACAGGGAATAATATTTTGGCGTATACCAACTTCAATTACCAAGGTACAGAATTGACGGCGACTAATTTATCAACAATGGAATTCTTACACGTTGATATTTGGTGTAACGCTGCACCTTCAAGTTCAATTATTAAGGTGAGTCCAATTAATAATGGCACGGGTGCGGCAGAGTTTTTGGTAACTTTAAATCATGTCCAAGGACAATGGTATAGTGTAGATATTCCTAAAGCCTCATTTACAGGTATGACTTGGAACAATGTTTTCCAATTGAAATTTGCAGCTAACGGTCCCGGAAGTACGGTTCCAGTTGATATTTATTTAGACAATATTTATTTTTGGAAAGCTCCACAACAACTTCCACTTGTATTAGGTTTTGAAACTACTGAAAGTGGTGGTGTAAATGGAGGTCCGTTCGGTGGAATGGCAGCGCCAGTAGTTGAAAACGGAACAGGTTCAAATACGACTAAAGTACTTAAAATTGTAGGTAATACTACTGGAGAAGTATGGCAAGGTATCAACTTAAATTTAACTTCATTGGTTAGTTTAACAGATTCAAAAACCATGACAATGGATGTGCTTTCAGCTGATCCAATTACGTTCTTAGTAAAAGTTACTGGTGGTGTTGGTGGACCTGGTATTGTTGCCGCTTCTGCTTCTCACCCAGGTGGTAATACATGGCAAACTGTTA
>NZ_JBILKB010000090.1:0-6572 GCF_044376915.1 Flavobacterium sp. | reverse complement strand
TGGCCAAATTCATCACGCAGTTTAAAAAACAATTCGTGTAAATTTTGGGCCGAAGTTTTATCCAAGTTGCCTGAAGGTTCATCGGCAAACAACACGGCAGGTTTGTTAATTAAGGCACGTGCTACAGCCACACGCTGTTGCTCGCCACCGGAAAGTTCGCTGGGTTTGTGCTGTATGCGATCGGCTAATCCCAAATACGATAATAAGTGTTTGGCTTCGGCTTCAACCGTTGCTTTGTCTCGTTTTGCAATAAATCCAGGAATGCACACATTTTCTAGGGCTGTGAATTCGGGAAGCAATTGGTGGAATTGAAAAATAAATCCCAAATGCAAGTTTCTAAATTTAGACAAGGAAACATCATTCAAATCCAAAACCGATTGCCCGTTGATTTCCAATACGGTATCGTGCTGCTTTTGAGGTTGATCTAAGGTGCCTAAAATTTGCAATAACGTGGTTTTACCAGCTCCAGAGGCGCCTACAATAGATACAATTTCTCCTTTACGGATTTGCAAATCAACGCCTTTCAATACATGTAAGGAGTCGTAATTTTTATGTAGATTTTTTGCCCGGATCATGCCTTTAGATTTTCACAAAGAAACGAAGTTTTTCAACGAATAAAAAATCATTTTTTATTCCTTTCAAACCTTTTAATATATAAAGTTACGTTAAAATGATTTTTTTGTTTATTATTTTATTACTTTTGTTAAACAAAATTATAATTTATGAACAGTATATTGCCTTCGTCTCTACTTAGTTTTTGCATGACAATTGTTTCTTGTGTGGCCAAAGAGTCTCCACAACAGGGGAGTGGTGCTAGTCCAACTTTGGTAGGAAATGATAGTAAAGATATGGAAATAGCTACATTTGCAGGCGGTTGTTTTTGGTGTACCGAGGCCATTTTTTTGGAAATTAAAGGGGTAAAGAAAGTTGTTTCGGGCTATATAGGTGGAACGACTTTAAATCCAACGTACAAAGAAATATGTACAGGTACTACTGGCCATGCCGAAGCGATTCAAATTACCTTTGATCCAAGTGAAGTGGCTTACGAAGATTTATTAGAGGTGTTTTTTGGTACGCACGATCCCACAACATTAAACCGTCAAGGTGCCGATGTGGGAACCCAATATCGTAGTGCTATTTTTTACCATTCGGAAGACCAAATGAACAAGGCTCAAAATTATATTGTACTCCTAGCTAAAGAAAAATTGTACGATCGCGAAATCGTAACCAAAGTAACGCCGGCATCAAAATTTTATGCTGCGGAAGATTACCATCAAAATTATTACAATCAGAATGCTTTTCAAGGGTATTGCCAAATGGTGATTGCACCTAAATTAGAAAAATTACGCCAATATTATTCATCGAAATTAAAATAAACCCAAACGGATTATGAAAACGACACTAGAAAAAGAAATTTTTGACATCATTGGAGATAACCACCAAATGACTTCTGCTGAAACACCTTTGCGCCCGGATGCCTTTGATAAATCGGAAGCGGAGAAGATGGAAGTGATTGCCAAGCATTTTGAAATCATTATGAAAGAACTGGGTTTGGACTTAACCGATGACAGTTTGCAAGGTACGCCACACCGTGTGGCCAAAATGTATGTGCAAGAAATTTTTTCGGGACTTAATCCGGCCTACAAACCCAAAGTATCGGTTTTTGATAACTCGTATCATTATGATAAAATGTTGGTAGAGGCGAACATTAGTTTTAATTCGACTTGCGAACATCATTTTTTACCTATCGTTGGAAAAGCGCATATTGGGTATGTTTCTTCAGGTAAAGTAATTGGTTTGTCCAAATTGAATCGTATTGTAGATTACTATGCTCGTCGTCCACAAGTACAAGAGCGTATGATCATGCAAATATTCAATGAATTGAAATCGGTTCTCGAAACTGATAACGTCATGATTGTGGTAGAAGCGACACATTTATGTGTTTCCAGTCGCGGTATTAAAGACGAAAGCAGTTACACGTCTACTTTACAATATGGTGGTGTTTTTAATCAAAAAGAATTCAGAGACGATTTTTACAAAATGATTCACAAAAACCAGTAATTAGTTTTGTTTGTTCAGTTTTGCGTCGATATAACGCGCAATAAAGCCTAATTTTAAACGTACTAACATCTTTTTTTCAAAATTCCAGAAAAAAGAAAATTGGCCAAAAATAGCACCAATGAAAACAAGCAGTACCTGATAGATTGGAAAAATAAGGACCAAGCGCATCACTCGGTACAGCCAATGCGGTTGAAATGTCTCCGTAATGCCAAAAAGCATTAGAAATGGTTTTGCTAATTGCAAAGAGCTAAATCCTGTAATAGCAAATACCAAAAGAATAACACCAACTTGCTTGTTACTAGTTACGTTCCAACGTTCTTTCAATTTCTTCATTAGTAATGTGGTTGTTTTTGATTCGATAAAGATAAAAAAAGCACCGATATTTTCGGTGCTTTTTTACATATAGCAAGGAGTAGTCTTACTTATTTTTCAACAAGCTGATGATTTGTTCCGCTAATTCTGTTCCAATACGATCTTGTGCTTCTTCGGTAGCAGCGCCAATATGTGGGGTTAACGAAATTTTTGGATGCATTAAGATTTGAATTTCTGGTGTTGGTTCGTTCTCAAAAACATCCAAACCAGCAAATAAAACTTTGCCATTGTCTAAGGCTTCAATCAATGCTACTTCGTTAATTACACCACCGCGTGCACAGTTTATAATACCTACATGATCTTTCATCAATTCCAATTGGGCTTTGTCAATTACATATCCGTCTTGTGCCGGAACGTGTAAAGTGATAAAATCAGCGTATTTAAAGATATTTTCCAAAGGTTCGGTAACAATGTCAACAGTAATGGATTGTCCGTTGTAAAAATCAACACGAATAGCTGCTTGATTGACAAATTTATCGGCTGCAATCACTTTCATGCCCAATCCCAAAGCCATTTTTGCTACGGCTTGTCCAATGCGACCAAAACCAACAATTCCTATGGTTTTACCACGAAGTTCGATTCCATTTGCATATGCTTTTTTCAATCCATCAAAGTTGGTATCTCCTTCTAAGGGCATGTTTCGGTTGGCATCGTGTAAAAAACGTACTCCAGTGAACAAATGCGCAAAAACCAATTCGGCCACACTTTCTGAGGAAGAAGCAGGTGTGTTGATAACGTGCAACCCTTTGCTGCGCGCATAATCAACATCAATGTTGTCCATTCCAACACCACCACGACCAATAATTTTTAATCCCGGACATGCGTCAATAATATCTTGGCGTACTTTTGTAGCGCTTCGAACCAAGATTACTTTTACATCGTGTGTGTTGATATAATTGGCAACTTGCTCTTGCGCCACTTTTGTAGTAATTACTTCAAATCCGCCTTTTTCTAGCGCTTGGATACCACTTTTTGAAATTCCGTCGTTTGCTAAAACTTTCATTGTATATTTTTTTCTATTGATCTATATTTTATTTTCCAAATCTTGCATTACGGCGACTAAGACTTCTACACTTTCTAAAGGAAGCGCATTGTACATAGAAGCACGGTAACCACCTACAGAACGATGTCCTGCCAAACCAGAAATACCCGCAGCTTTCCATAGTGCGTCAAATGTTTCTTGGTGGGCTTCGTTTACCAATAAAAAGGTAGCATTCATATGACTTCTGTCGTCTATAGCTGCCGTTCCTTTAAATAAAGGGTTACGGTCTATTTCGGCATATAATAAGGCTGCTTTAGCTTGATTGATTTTTTCAATTGCCGCAATTCCTCCTAATTTTTTCAACCATTGTAGGGTTAAAAGTGACGCATATATTGGAAATACAGGAGGTGTATTGTACATGCTTTCTTTGGCAACATGTTGTTGATAATCCAACATACTCGGAATACTTCTTCCAGTTTTACCTAAAATTTCTTCTTTCACAACAACCAAAGTAGTTCCGGCCGGACCCATATTTTTTTGAGCGCCTGCATAGATCAAATCAAACTGTGAAAAATCGATAACGCGTGAAAAAATATCCGAACTCATATCACAGACTAAGGGTACATTAGTCTTTGGAAAGGATTGCATTTGGGTACCAAAAATCGTATTGTTGCTGGTGCAGTGAAAATAAGAGGCATCGGAAGGAATGGTATAGTCTTTCGGGATGTGATTGTAGTTTTCTGATTTTGACGAACCTACAACCACAGTTTCTCCAAAATGTTTGGCTTCTTTAATAGCACTGTTGGCCCATGTTCCAGTATCTAAATAGGCTGCCTTACCGTCAATTTTCATTAAATTGTAAGGAACCATTAAAAATTCTAAACTCGCACCACCTGCTAAAAACAACGCTTGGTATCCTTTACCTTCCAAACCTAAAAGTTCTAAGACTAAAGCTCGTGCTTCGTCCATTACGGCTACAAAATCTTTGCTTCGGTGCGAAATTTCTAAAAGGGATAAGCCTGAATGGTTAAAATCTAAAATGGCTTGCGCCGATTGTTGAAAAACTTCTTGAGGAAGAATACAAGGACCTGCGCTGTAGTTGTGTTTTTTCATGGTATGGTTTGTAGTTAGGTGGGTGTTTTTTAAAAAAGCAAATTTCGGAAATCGCAATTAAAAATCGCGTTATAATTTCATAATAATTCGACCATGTTATTAACGAAAACGTTATATATTTTAGTAAAAAATTACAATTCTGTAATTATATATTTGATAAAAAATGCAAGGTGTCTACATTATCAGCATAATCCCATAGCTTTGGTTGTTGGGTTTGCCCAAAGGGAATGCTGTTTTCTATCAAATTATTGGAAACGACACATTGGATCTGATCGGCCTCTTGATGCAGTTTTGTGGTAACGGCTTGGATGTCATCATAATACTCATAAAACACCGAAGAGATAGGGGAGGCATAACTGCTGTCTTCTTTAATGGTTAAAAACTCATTATCCAATAATTGAAAATTACTCATTAAAAAAACGGCTTTGTTGTAATCGTAGTTGTTGGCATATTTCTCGTACTGAATCACGTCACGGTATTCGTAAATGGCCTTGAAGAAAGAATCGAATTGGTATCCTTTTGGTACAAAAAGTTTTGAAACGTTTCGACAACCCAATCCAAAATAACGAAAAATATCTTCTCCCAATCCCACTAATTCCTCATGCGTTTCCTTGCCGTCAAGTACGGAAACCGAATTTCTATTTTTTCGAATGATACTCGGACAGTCTTTGAAATAATATTCAAAATAGCGCGCTGTATTGTTGCTTCCTGTAGCAATTATCGCATCAAAACCTTCTAATTTTCCTTCCACAAACGTTATTTTTTCGTTAAGTTGTGGTTGCAGTGCGATCAGGTATTTGGTCAAAAATCGGATGAGATGTTGGTCGTTTGAAGAGGTTTTAATGGCAACAGCATGACCCGAAATCAATACTGAAAGAAAATCATGAAATCCAACTAAAGGAATATTTCCAGCTAAAATTAATCCTACTTTTTTGGGACTTGTATTGGAAAAATTATAAGGTGAAAGCCACTGATTTAGATTGGTTTCGGTCAGTGCAGCGGCCCAGGATTGTAAACTAAAATAAACTTGTTCGGGGGTAAACCAACCGTTGTGCGATTGCGACAATTCAATTAATGTTATGAAATCATCATAGAAGGCATCGTTTTGTAATACCGAAGCATCTTTTGTGTTTTGGGCTAGAGAAAATTGGCGTAAAAAATTCCCCAATTCAACAAAACTCGATTTAATTTCATTTTGTAACATTTGTAACTTGTATATATGTGGTTTACATTGTAATTTTGCACAAATATAGTAAGTAAAAGGCATTAGCCAAAAGTTTGAAACAATTAAACTTTGAAACCAATAAAACGAATAAAATGGCAATTATTATAACGGATGAATGTATCAATTGCGGGGCTTGTGAACCCGAGTGTCCCAATACTGCAATTTATGAAGGAGCCGATGATTGGCGCTATAAAGACGGTACGAAATTAAAAGGTAAAATTGTATTACCCGATGGTTCTGAAGTAGATGCTGATGCGGCACAAACACCACTGTCTGACGATATCTATTATATAGTACCCGGTAAATGTACCGAATGTAAAGGATTCCATGAAGAACCTCAATGTGCGGCGGTTTGTCCGGTAGATTGTTGTGTTCCCGATGATAACCATGTAGAAAGCGAAGAAACTTTGTTGAATCGACAGTCGTTTTTGCATAATGAATAAAACAAGTCCCGATGTAAATCGGGATTTTTTTTGTCTTTTTTGATTTTAGTAATATTTTCAATTAATAGCAGTATATTTGCACACTTTTAAAAATTACATTAAGAATGAAACGCTTTGCGTTACATATCACTTAAAAAAAATATCAGATAGATATGAAAGCAGGAATTGTAGGATTACCAAACGTTGGAAAATCGACCTTATTTAATTGTTTGTCAAACGCTAAAGCGCAAAGTGCTAACTTTCCGTTTTGTACCATTGAGCCTAATATAGGTGTGGTAAATGTTCCCGATCCACGTATTGCACGTTTAGAGGAATTGGTAAAACCAGAGCGTGTACAAATGGCAACTGTCGATATCGTAGATATTGCTGGATTGGT
>NZ_JBILKB010000089.1:0-6625 GCF_044376915.1 Flavobacterium sp. | reverse complement strand
TATGCCCTATTGGGTGTAAGTGCTGATAGTGCAAAAGCACAGTTGAAGTTTGTTGAAAAATATGACTTGCCTTTTCCATTATTAGCCGATGAGGAAAAATCGGTTATTTTAGCTTTCGGTGTTTGGGGTCCAAAAAAATTCATGGGTAAAGAATACGATGGTATTCACAGAACCACTTTTGTTATCGATGAAAAAGGCAGTATTGAAGAAATAATTTCAGATGTTAAAACTAAAGCACACGCCGCTCAGATTTTAAAATAGCAAAAAGCCATTCGCATTGCGAATGGCTTTTTTAATTAACTAAACCAATCAATCGCCTATTAATAAGCGTATTTATTTTCATTAATAATTTTAGCTGCAATTTTTTCACGAAGTGCAATTACGTTCGGCATGTTCGTATATTTTGTAAAACGTTTCAATCCCATTAACATCATGCGTTGTTCGTCACCCTCAGCAAAAGAAACAATTCCTTCTTTTCCTTTTTGACTAATAATATCTACGGCATGATATAAATACAACTGGGCCATGGCTATTTGCTCTTGTACTTGATCTTGACCAACTTTTTTAGCCAATTTTTCTGTACGGAGTAATGTACTTTCTGCCATGTAAATTTCGATTAGTATATCTGCCGCTGCCATTAACAACTGTTGATGCGCTTCTAATTCGGCACCAAATTTTTGTACTGCAGCACCAGCCACCATTAAAAATACTTTTTTCAATTTAATGATCATTTCTTTTTCTTCTGCAAATAATTCAGAATAATCAGGAATATCAAAAGAAGGAATTCCCATTAATTCTTCGGCAACCGACATGGCCGGACCTATTAAATCAACATGACCTTTCATGGCTTTTTTGACCAACATACCCACCGATAGCATTCGATTTATTTCATTGGTTCCTTCATAAATTCTAGCAATACGTGCATCTCTCCAAGCGCTTTCCATTGGTGCATCTTCTGAGAATCCCATCCCACCAAAAATTTGGATGCCTTCATCGGTACAAGCTTGTACATCTTCAGAAACGGCTACTTTTAAGATAGAGCATTCAATTGCGAATTCTTCAACCCCTTTTAATTCTGCTTCTTGGTGTGAATTTCCTTCTTTAATTCTAATGTGTATTCTGTTTTCAATATCTGCTGCTGCTCTGTAGGTAGCACTTTCTCCTGCATAGGAATTGGTAGCCATTTCTGCAATTTTAGCTTGAATGGCACCAAAACTTGAAATAGGTGTTTTAAATTGTACACGCTCATTGGCATAATGTACTGCTCCAGTAATGGTTCTCCGTTGTGCTTCTAGACAGGCTGCTGCCAATTTAATTCGACCAACATTCAAAGCATTCATTGCAATCTTAAAACCTTCGCCACGACCTGCCAACATGTTTTCTACCGGCACTTTGGTTTCGTTAAAGAAAACTTGTCGGGTAGAGGAGGAGCGAATGCCTAATTTATGTTCTTCATCACCCATTGAAATTCCATTTGATGGATCGTTTTCCACAATGAAGCCTGTAATGTTTTTGTCGTCTTCGATACGAGCAAAAACGATCATTAAGTTGCAAAAACCCGCATTGGAAATCCACATTTTGCCACCCGTGATTTTATAATGCGTACCATCTTCAGAAAGCACCGCTTTTGTTTTACCTGAATTGGCATCCGATCCAGCACCTGGTTCTGTCAAACAATAGGCACCAAACCATTCACCTGATGCTAATTTAGGAATATATTTTTGCTTTTGTTCTTCGGTTCCGTATAAAGTAATAGGTAATGTTCCAATACCAGTATGCGCTCCAAATGCTGTTGAAAACGAACCTGTAGCACCTGAAATATAATCACAAACTAAAACGGTATTTACAAATCCCATTTCCATTCCACCATAAGCTGCGGGTACGGCTACACTTAAATAACCTAGTTCGCCAGCTTTGCGCATGACATCTTCGGTTAATGCAAAATCTTTTTTCTCAAAGCGCTCTTTATGGGGCCAAATTTCTTTGTCAACAAATTCGATTACCGAATCGCGCATCATGATTTGTTCTTCGTTGAAATCTTCGGGTGTGAAGATGTCTTCACATTTTGTTTCTTTTACAAGGAATTGTCCTCCTCTAATCGTATCTGACATAACGTTTATTAATTAATTTAAAAATTCAAAAACTCCGGCTGCCCCTTGCCCTGTTCCTACACACATCGAAACGATTCCGTATTTGTTATTTCGTAATCGCATTTCGTCAAACAATTGCACGGTTAGTTTAGCACCCGTACAACCTAGTGGATGGCCTAGAGCAATCGCCCCACCGTTTACGTTAACGATATCCGGATTTAAGCCCAATTCTCTTACAACGGCTAACGATTGTGCGGCAAATGCTTCATTCAATTCAATTAAATCGATTTGATTTAAGGCTAATCCAGCTTGTCTTAACGCTTTTGGAATGGCAGTAACCGGACCAATTCCCATAATTCTTGGTTCTACACCAGAAGCAGCATAGCTTACCATTCTAGCGATTGGTTCTAAGTTTAATTCCTTTACCATTGCTTCGCTCATGACTAATACAAATGCAGCACCATCACTCATTTGTGAAGAATTTCCAGCCGTTACAGATCCATCAGCAGCAAATACAGGTTTTAATCCTACTAATGCCTCTACCGAAGTTCCAGCACGTGGACCTTCGTCTTTATTTACAATGTATGATTTGGTCTCTTTTTTTCCGTTTTCGTTTACAAATGTTTGTTCCACTGTGATAGGTACAATTTGTTTATCAAATTTACCATCGGCTTGTGCTTTTAGAGCTTTCATGTGCGATTGAAATGCAAATTCATCTTGGTCGGCACGAGAAACATTAAATTGTTTTGCTACAGCTTCAGCCGTTAATCCCATTCCCCAATAATAATCTTCATGACCCGCTGCAGTAATTTTATAATCGGGAGTAGGTTTATAACCTCCCATTGGGATGTAACTCATGCTTTCGGCACCCCCAGCAATGATGCAATCTGCCATACCCGATTGTATTTTAGCGGTCGCCATGGCAATTGTTTCTATACCAGAAGCACAATAACGGTTTACGGTAACCCCTGGTACATCGGTAATTTTTAATCCCATTAGTGAAATCAATCGTCCAACGTTTAAGCCTTGTTCTGCTTCTGGCATTGCATTACCAACCATTACATCATCGATACGTGTTTTGTCAAAATCTGGCAGTTGCGCCATCATAAATTCGATGGTCTCTGCCGCTAATTCATCAGGTCTTTTGAATCGAAACAAGCCTTTTGGAGCTTTTCCAACTGCTGTTCGGTATCCTTTTACTATGTATGCTGTTTTACTCATAGTTATCTTTATTTAGTATATTGTATATTGGATAATGTATATTGGATAATGTATATTGGTTTATTTCGAGTCAATCGTATTTTGTAATTTTATTATCATGTTTTGAATATGTTGTATTTCAGATTCTAAAAATTTAAAATCAGTTTCCATTATATAACCTAAATTTTTGCATATTATAAGCTGGGTTTCAAATTCAAATGCAGAACCCAAAGAAATTCCAAGAAAATTGCTAAAATCTTTATCCGTTTTTCTACCACAACCCTCTGCAATATTAGATGGAATTGAAACAGCACATCTTCTTATTTGAGACGTTAAACCATAAATTTCTTCTTTAGGAAATGATTGAGATTTTAAATATGTTTCCGTAACTAATTCAATACCTTTTTGCCAAACATTTAATTCTTTAAAATAATTCATAATACCCAATTTACATTATACAATTTTACAATATACATTATACAATTAGTTGCGTAACGGTTTCCCTTTGGTTAACATGTACTGAATGCGTTCAAGCGATTTTCGTTCTCCGGTTAATGACAAGAAAGCTTCGCGTTCTAAATCCAATAAATATTGTTCACTAACTAATGTGGGTTCTGATAAATCGCCACCCGCCATAACATATGCCAATTTGTTGGCAATTTTTTTATCATGTTCGGATATAAAATTACCCGCTTGCATTTGGTCGGTTCCAACCAAGAACATTCCTAAAGCTTGTTTTCCTAGTACTTTGATGTCTTTTCTTCTTACAGGTTGTGTATACCCTTGTTCTGCCATTTGTAAGGCTACTTGTTTTGCTGTAGCGATTTGTCGTTCTTTATTTACCACCACTAAGTCTCTTCCTCTTTGTAACACTCCAATATCAAAACCTTCATAGGCAGAGGTAGCAACTTTAGCCATCCCAACGGTTAAAAAATACTCTTGTAATACGTTTAATTCCACATCGTTTTTACGGAATAAATCCGATGCTCGCAAAGCCATTTCTTTAGAACCACCTCCACCTGGAATTACACCTACGCCAAATTCAACTAAACCAATATAGGTTTCAGCAGCAGCAACGGCTCTATCCGAATGCATGACCAATTCACAACCACCACCAAGAGTCATTCCATGCGGTGCAGCGATTACTGGAATTGCCGAATAACGACAACGCATCATGGTATCTTGAAACATTTTGATGGCCATATTTAACTCATCATATTCTTGCTCAACAGCCATCATAAAAATCATACCTAAGTTGGCTCCAACAGAGAAATTTGCACCTTGATTTCCTATAACCAAACCATTGTAGTCATTTTCAGCGAGGTCAATGGCTTTGTTGATGCCTTGTAAAACACCTGCGCCAATTGAATTCATTTTAGACGTAAATTCTAAATTGATGATGCCATCACCTATATCAGTGATGATCGCTTCATTATTGTTCCATATTCTTTTAGTATCTCTAATATTATTTAAGATAATGAAAGCATCTTGTCCCGGAATTTTTTCAATCGATTTATGGAGAATAGAGTAGTAGTAAGTTGCGCCTTCTTGCAGGGTATAGAACGAAGTGATTCCAGAAGCGATCATATCCAATACCCATGCCGCTGGTTGATATCCCTCGGCTTTCATTAATTCGATTCCTTTTTCAACACCTATAGCATCCCAAATTTCAAAGGGGCCATTTTCCCATCCAAAACCGGCTTTCATGGCATCGTCAATTGTATAAAATGCATCGGAGATTTCAGGAATTCTATTCGAACAATATTGAAACATTGCCGCGAAATTTTTTCTATAAAACTCACCCGCTTTATCTTTTCCGGTAATTAATATTTTAAAACGATCAATTGGTTTCTCAATCGTTTTTGTTAACTCTAATGTGGCAAAAGACGCTTTTTTATTAGGTCTATATTCTAATGTGTTTAAGTCTAAAGTTAGAATTTCTTTACCTTCTTTTTTATAAAAACCTTGTCCAGTTTTGCTTCCCAACCATTTGTTTTCCATCATTTTACCGACAAAATCAGGGAGTTGAAACAATTCATGGGCTTCATCTGTTGGGCAGTTTTCGTAGATTCCATTAGCTACATGTACTAAAGTATCTAAACCAACCACATCAACGGTTCTAAAAGTAGCCGATTTGGGACGTCCAATTACTGGTCCGGTTAATTTATCGACTTCTTCAACAGTTAATCCCATTGCTGCCACTTGGTGGAATAAACTTTGAATACCAAATATTCCAATTCTATTTCCAATAAAAGCAGGTGTGTCTTTTGCAACAACGGAAGTTTTTCCAAGAAACTTTTCACCATACCCTTTTAAGAAATCTAATACTATATTAGACGTTTTAGGACCTGGAATAATTTCAAATAATTTTAAGTAACGTGCGGGATTAAAGAAGTGTGTTCCACAGAAATGTTTTTGAAAATCCTCACTTCTTCCTTCACTCATAAAATGTATTGGAATTCCGGAAGTATTAGATGTCACTATAGATCCAGGCTTTCTGAAGGTATCGATTTGTTCGAATACTGATTTTTTAATTTCCAAACGCTCCACTACAACTTCAATAATCCAATCACAAGAGACTATCGATGGCATATCATCTGTAGTGTTTCCCGTCGTAATTCGAGAAGCAAAGCTCGGATGATAAATGGGGGAAGGTTTTGATTTTAGTGCATGGGACAAATGATCGTTTACCACTCTATTTCGCACTTTTTTAGATGTCAGTGTTAGTCCGTTTTTTTCTTCGACTTCCGTCAATTGAGATGGAGCAACATCTAGTAATAGTACCTCAACTCCAATATTTGCAAAATGGCATGCAATACCACTTCCCATAATACCCGAACCAATAACGGCAACTTTCTTTATATTTCGTTTCATTAGGAATAGGATTATTTGTCTTTGAATATTTTTTTATCAGCTATCAGCTGGTTTATAATTTCGGCTACTTCTACAAAGTTTTTAAGCTGTTCTTCTGAAATATGTTGTTTTAAAGTATCGTTGAATTGAAGCACTGTATTTTTTGATAATTCTCTCTTTTCTTTTCCTTCCTCGGTAAGATAAAGTAAAACCCCTCTTCCGTCAGACGGATTTTTCTTTTTACTTATGAGTTCCCTTTCTTCAAGCATTTTTAAGGTACGCGTAAGACTTGTAGCTTCCATTCCCATTTTTGGTGCTAATGAAGTAGAAGGCGTGCCCTTTTCTTTATCAATACTTAATAGAGTATACCCAGTTGCCATTGTGGCACCATATTTTGTAGCTTCTTCATTATACATTCGTGCAATTGCTTGCCAAGTCGATTTTATAATGTAATCTATCGTTTGATCTTTCATGGATAAGTA
>NZ_JBILKB010000034.1:0-20988 GCF_044376915.1 Flavobacterium sp. | reverse complement strand
AAATTAATACTAAACATTCTTGCCGTGGAATTGGCCCAGAATGCTTTCCAACCACTTTTATGGTATTTAATTAAATCAAAAGTGGATTCACCCGTTTGTCTGTGAATTAATTTTACTAAAATTTGACCGTCTTTTCGGGATAGTTTTTTGAGTCGGGGCGAAAATTCTTCTTCCAAATATTTCTCAACTATTTTAAAATACTTTTTCTTCTCTTTGGCGGTTTTCAATTTCTCCATGGTTTCGTTGAGTTGCGTTAACTTATCGGCAGTAAGTTTTGCATAGGGATAAACACGAAAAACCCTGCGTTTTAGAATGAGTAAGGCCTTTTTATCTTCACCAAGGGTATACGTTTTGTCTTTATTGATTGTAATCTCATTTAATTCGGTAGAAAAAACAATGGCCGAATCTTGTGAAGTCATCTTTAAAGTATCTTGTTCCTTTTGTGAAAAAACGGAAACTGAGAAAAGAAAAAGTGTAAAAAATAATTTATTCATCTTGATTAGAATTTTGATACTTTCATTAAATATCAAAAAGTAAACCAAAATTATTGAAATTATATGTAACTCTAAAGACTTATTCCTATTTTAGCAAAAAAATATTGCAAAATGAGCACAAAATCGATATTAAATAAGTCGTCCATGACTTTTTTAGAACGTTATTTAAACAATGCCTCTCCAACAGGATATGAAGCGGAAGGGCAAAAAATTTGGATGGAATACCTAAAACCCTATGTAGATACATTTATTACAGACACCTACGGAAGTGCGGTGGGCGTTATAAACCCAGAAGCACCTTTTAAAGTGGTTATTGAAGGGCATGCCGATGAAATTTCGTGGTATGTGAACTACATTACAGACGACGGTTTGATCTATGTAATTCGAAACGGTGGCTCTGACCATCAAATCGCTCCCTCAAAGCGTGTGAATATTCATACCAAAAAAGGAATTGTACGTGGAGTATTTGGATGGCCTGCAATTCATACGCGTGGCAGAAGTGGTAAAGAAGAAATGGCAAAAATTGAAACCATATTTATTGATTGTGGCTGCAGCACCAAGGCCGAAGTAGAAGCTTTAGGTGTTCATGTAGGCTGCGTCATCACTTATCCCGATCAATTTGAAATATTAAACAACGATAAATTTGTTTGCAGAGCCATTGACAACCGAATGGGTGGTTTTATGATAGCCGAGGTAGCGCGGTTATTGAAAGAAAACAAAAAGAAATTGCCGTTTGGCTTGTATATCGTGAATTCGGTGCAAGAAGAAATTGGTTTACGTGGAGCCGAGATGATTACGCAGCGCATCAAACCCGACGTAGCAATTGTTACCGATGTATGTCACGATACGACTACCCCCATGATTGATAAAAAAATCGAAGGTGATTTAAAAATGGGAAAAGGACCTGTTATTGCCTATGCCCCTGCTACTCAAAACGTATTAAGAGAATTGATTGTTGCCACTGCCGAAGCACATCAAATTCCGTTTCAACGCCATGCTACTTCGCGGGTTACTGGAACTGATACCGATGCATTTGCATACAGTAATGGCGGTGTAGCCTCAGCATTGATTTCATTGCCTTTACGATACATGCACACCACGGTAGAAATGGTGCACAAACAAGACGTAGAGCATGTAATAAAATTGATTTATGAAACTTTATTGCAATTGGAAAACAATCATGATTTTTCTTATTTCAAATCGTAATATAACCGACAAAAAATCCGAATTTCATTCGGATTTTTTTATCTATAAATAAAATATTTACTACTTTTGAAAGCCTAACCCATAGCTGAAGTAACGATGCAAATCAAATCCTTTTTATTTTCAATAGGCTGTTTCTTGTTATTGATGAGCTGCAGTGAAGAAACGTCTAGTCGGGCTACTCTCAATGAAGTTTATGCGTTGCGCAATGTAAGCGGAGGGTTTGCCGGTGCAGATGTAGATTATGAAAACGGCGCGGTGACTTGGGCCTTTGATGCCGATCAAAACGAATTGGTTGTTACCAGTTTAATTATCAATAACGGTCCGCAAAGCGCTTATTTGCCTTTGCAATCAGGTACCTATCATTTTACCACCTCGCAATCGAATGGTAGAACTTACCTGCAAATTGAAGGTCATCAAATTTATGATAATGGCGATTATGGTCGTTACATCTTGAATGCAGATGGTTCTTTAATCATCGATCAAGGGGAAGGAAGTAATGGAACGGCAGCAGATGTGTTTACGCTTTACTTTGAATAAAGTCTAAACGTTTGCACTCCGTTTTAAATACCCAATTACCGTTTCATTAAAAATAGCAGGTTGTTCCACATTTACAACGTGACCACAGTTTTGAATGACAAATAATTCGGCTGTTCTGGCATGACTTGCTACCACTTTTCGCACCGAGGGCAAAAACATATAATCTTCTTCTCCCATAACATACAGCGTGGGAATGTCCAATTCAACTTGTCGAAACCAACGCAAAATTGGATTTATTTCTGCAGTAAGTTTAAACCACTTGATAAATTCTTTTTGGTACAATTTTTTGGCTTCGTTAATAAACAACAACCTTGAATTTTTGTGGTTCTTTTTGGGCATTATCACAAAAGCAAAAAACTTATACAACACGAGATAAGGCAATACATATTTAAACATATTCCCCAATCGCATTAAGATTTGCGAACGGAAATTCATTTTTAATATAGCGCCCCCTAAAATCATGCTCTTTACACGTGTTGGATACATTTCGGCCAACTGTCGAATGACGATAGAACCCAAAGAAATACCTACAAAATGCGAACATTCTATTTTAAGATGATCGATTACTTCAAGGACATCATTGGCAATCGACTGAAAGGTATATTTTTGTTTGAATGCCGTTTTTATGGGGGCATTGGAATTTCCATGTCCACGCAAATCGAGCAACAACACATTAAAATGTTTTTGAAAATCGCGAATTTGTTTAAACCAAATAGAAGAGCTACCTCCTGCTCCATGAACAAAAGTCACCCATTCTGTACTTGTTTCGTTTTTATAAAGTGTATAAGAAATCAATTGGTTTAATTTTATTCAAATGTACCGTATTAAAACGAAAAAAAAAAGCACCTATATTTTAAGGTGCAGTAGTTTGAAGTATTCCAGCGCTTTGAACAATCGGGTACCGTGCCAAGAAAAAAACTCGCCATCGACAAAAACCGTTTTTGCGTGATGGGTATACCGTCCAATCTCAAAAGCATGCTCATCTTTAAAAGGAAAGGGTTCAGAGGATAAAAAAACATAATCGGGATCGCCTTCTAATCTTATTTTTTTCAATTCGACCTCTGGATAACGCCCCGGTTTTTTTGCATAGATATTATCCAAACGATTCAATTGCAATAAGGTGTTGATATAGGTCGAATTTCCAGCTACCATATGGGGATTGGCCCAAATAAAATAAGCTACTTTTTTTACCGGTTTATCCGCAATGAATTTCCTGAAATCGTCTAATCTAAAATTAATTTTATCAATCCACTTTTGGGCTTCGATACGTTTATTGAAGAGTTGTCCCAAATCATTTATGGTTTGCAAATTATCTTCTATAGTTTGTATGTGCGTTACCCAAACCGGACAAATCGTAAGCAATTGCGCCACCATTTCTTGTGTATTTTCTTCTTTGTTGCAAATGATAATATCGGGCTGCAGCGCCGCAATGGTTTCCATTTTAACCTGTTTAGTACCGCCAACTATAGTTTTGGTTGTTCTAAAGTAAACAGGATGCACGCAAAATTTAGTAATTCCTACAATCTGATCTTCCAAACCTAAATCATACAAGAGTTCAGTTTGAGAAGGTACTAAAGATACGATCCGTTTGGGCGTGGTTTCAAAACCATGCTGAGTTCCAAGGGAATCTGTAATTTGAATTGGTTTCAAGTTGAAATATATTTTCTTACCTAGCTTTTTCTAAAAGCGTTTGCATTTCTTCTTGCAATTTAAACGCTTCTTCCCTTGCCTTTTCTGCAAAATCAGTTCCATTAGAAGCATAGAGGATGCCCCGTGAAGAATTGATAAGCAAACCAACATTTTCATTCATTCCAAATTTGCATACTTCTGCTAAGCTACCGCCTTGCGCACCAACTCCGGGAACCAATAGAAAACTATTCGGTACAATTTTTCTAATTTCAGTGAAATACTCGGCTTTAGTAGCACCTACAACGTACATTAAATTATCGGCGTTTTTCCACGATTTCGAAGTTTCCAAAACCACTTTATACAACGCTTTTCCCGCTACGATTTGCGTTTGAAAATCAAAAGCACCTTCGTTAGACGTCAAAGCCAGCATAATGGTATGTTTGTTTTCAAAAGCCAAAAACGGCTCAACTGAATCTTTCCCCATATAAGGTGCCACAGTCACCGAATCGAATTGCATATCTTCAAAAAAAGCTTTGGCATACATGGAAGAAGTATTTCCTATATCGCCTCGTTTGGCATCGGCAATCGTGAAAATTTCGGGATGTTTGGCATTGATATAGGCAATAGTTTTTTGCAGCGATTGCCATCCTTTTATCCCATATGCTTCATAAAAAGCAGTATTGGGTTTATAGGAAACACAAAGGTCATGCGTTGCATCAATAATAGCTTTGTTGAATTCAAAGATGGGGTCTTCAAGCTCCATTAAATGCTGTGGAATTTTTGTCAAATCGACATCGAGACCAATACAAAGAAATGATTTTTTGGCTGCAATCTGGGCAATGAGTTGAGATGTTGTCAAAACAGTTGTGTTTAAGTTGTTACAAATTTAGTCTAAAGTTTTTAAAACACAAAGTCCGAAATTTTAGTAAAGATGAGAATCATGTAAAAAATCGGTATTTATCTGTAACACAAAAATGATCAAACGATTACATCTTTGTAGGGTACAAAATAACCTATAAAAAAATGCCATGTCAAATTTATTATATACAATAGCTGTTGTGCTAGTTCTTCTCTGGGTACTAGGTTTTTTTGTATACAGTGCCGGTTCCATGATTCACATTTTATTAGTCATTGCCTTCATTGCTATTTTATTTCGAATAATCAAAGGAAAAGAACTATAAATCATTAAAAATAAATTATTATGAAAAATACAGATGTCTTTGTTGGCGTATTAAGCGGATTAGCGGTTGGTGCTTTATTAGGCGTACTCTTTGCTCCTGATAAAGGAAGTAACACTCGAAAAAAAATTGCTCAAAAAGGCACAGATGTGGCCGATAATCTTAAAGGAAGTTTTTCGGATTTTATTGCTTCCATTGAAGATCAATACTCAAATTTTGCTTCAGAAACTAGCGATGCTATTGAAGAAGGAAAATCAAAAATCGAACACCGTCTCAAATAATAGTATTATATAATGGAAAACATAGTCGAAAATATAGAGCTACTTTATCAAAAAGTAGAAACGTATTCCAAATCAAGTTTTGAATTACTGCAATTAAAAACACTAGATAAAGCAACAGATCTACTATCTTCATTAGCTGTTGTATGTGTACTCTCTATGCTATTGGCTATGTTTACTTTATTTCTAACTATTGGAATCAGCCTGTATTTGGGTGCTATTTTGGAACATAATTATTTGGGATTTATATGCGTTTCTGGTGGCTATTTAGTGGTTTTCATTGGACTTTATGTATTTAGAAAAGCATTAATTAAAATTCCGATTCGTCACTACATCCTTTCAAAATGCTTTAATGACGAACTCAGAAATTCTACCCTAAACAACTCCAACACTTCTTCCTAAATTTTAAATTGTAATGACATCAAAACAACGATCCGATCGATTACGCCTAAAAATTGCTTCGCTACATAGCCAGCAAACAAGAGATTGGAATGCCATAGAATTCCAATACTACTCATTAAAAGAAAGCATAACTTTAGGAGCAATTGTTCGACAAGGAGCTGTAGATTGTATTAAAAGTGTAACTCATAATGAGCACTTATTTTCTACGCTACTTAGCTTAGTTGGCGGGTATTTATCTAAAAAATTGGTTTTGGGTAATTCAAAAAATGGGGCTGAAAAAATAGTGGGCTATGCCATACAATTTTTAACTACCCAATTTCTTTCAAAAATGACTAACAAATAAAATATTTAAAAAATGAAAAAAGTAAAAATGTTACTAATTGTTGTGAGTTCAGGAATCGCAATGATCTCCTGCCACGATGAAAAACAAACAAAAGCAGAAAACCTAGTTGTAGCCTATGAACAATATGTCGATTCCTTGAATGCCGTGGCAGCTAAAGATGTAAAAGAAGATTGGGATAGTATTGAAAGCACCTATCAAAGAAAGAAAATAGCTGCAAAAAATGCACTACAAGAATTAAAAAATCGAGCAGATTTTGAGGATAAAATTGTAGTTTCAAGCGATAAGTATGAATTATATAAAGCGAGTTATATAGCCGAACATCCTGAAAAAACAAAAATATCATCGATTAGAAAGGCCCTTTTTAAAAGTAAAGATATTGGAAAAGACATGACCTTTAGCTGGGTAGATAAAACCAATATTCTTAGCGTTTATGATCATTTTGTAAGCACAGTTTCAACCAACAAAACACTTTATTCTAGAGAAGATTGGGACGAAATTAAATTGCTGTATGAGGCATTGGATACTAGAAAAAATATGATAGAAAAAGAAGGATTATTGATGTCAGACAATACAAAAATTGCGAAACTTAAAATTAAATTTGCATCCTTATATACACTAAATCGTTTGGAAGCAAAAGCCGAAGAAAATGCTGAAGTAAAAGAATAGTACTTATTAATTCAAAATGAGGAGATCGTCTTTAAAAAAGACGATCTCCTCATTATTTTTTACCGTAGAAAATCGGAATTTTCAGTCCAAAATTTACATCTACTGCTTTTGTTTTACCAAGTAAGCCATTAATCACAGAACCCGAACCCACAAAGAGTGGCCCCATTCTGAGTCCGAAACCCGATTGAAAACCAGCATATTTTAAATACGAAAACGGCAAATAAATACTCAACCATTTCGATTCAAATCGAGGGGTTACACTAACGTTATTTGCAATATAATTTGAATTAACATTGGTGTTTTTGACCAAACTCAATGAAGTATTGACATTCAAAAATAAACGAGAACTCATGCTCCAATCTAAATTGACGTTTGCTGATGTAGGCAAGCTTACGTTAATTTTATTAGTAGTAGATGTTCGCGTATAAAATGAATCAAAACTTTCATTTTCAAATTGAGATTCTGTTATAGTAGCATTAGCGCTGTAGGTATCAACTTTAGCATCGTTATATGTCAGATATCCGATATCCAAGATAGAAAAGCCCAAACGGTACAAATATTTATTACTTCCTTTTGAAGTTTGCATGCGACTTTCTGATCTATATTCGTAAGTAAATCCAATATCCGCACCAAAACCAGCTCCTTGATTATCAAAAGGGTCTTTTACATCGTCAAAACTATTGGTATTTCCTACTTCTACAGATCCAGTAGTAGTATAAGTATTATTAAAATCATTAAATTGTACTGAAAGATTATTGGCTTTAACAAACCCAGTATTGAGTCCGTAAACATATTTTAGTGAAATCCCTCCTTTCAAAAAATGCATTTTTTTATCAGCCAACACACGTGCATACGTAGCGCCTATTTCAGCCCAAGAATTGGAAGCAATACTAAAATTTTGATTTGAAATGGAGTAATTTCCAAAAGCATCATTATCATTTATACTGTTGATCAGGTTGCCATCTAGTTGGGTGATATGCCCAATAACTCTCAAACGAGTTGAAAAAGCAAGGGATTGATTTTTTGAAACATTAAACATAAAGGATGGACCCAAATAATCCACTTTAGTATATAAACTATGTGGACCACTCGTGTTTGAACTGTTGTCCTGAGTATCGTACTGACCGTCAAATAATTCTTGAAGAGTAAAGGAATAATAACTATTACTAAAATTAATATCGCCTGAAAAAAGATTGATATCGGAACGAAATCTAGAATCTACAATATTTGCTGGATTTGAAAGAATAGCGTTTACCCCCGCATAATTATCGTGTTGAAGTCCGAAAAAAGATTGTGCATTCCCTGTAAGAGTAAGCAACAACAAACATATTGTAAAGTACTTGTTCATAGTCTTTAAATAAATTAATAGTATTAACCACTGTAAATGGCAATTATTGCTAAATATTCACTTAAAAAAGTTGTGATTAAAAAACTTCGCTTTCTTTTAGTTTTTCGGTATTGGCTACCAATTGCAATTCATCTATCATTTTGTGCAAGTTTCCGTTCATGAATCCATCCAAGTCAAAAATACTCAATCCTATACGATGATCGGTAATTCTTCCTTGTGCATAATTGTAGGTTCTAATTTTTGCCGAGCGGTCACCACTACTCACCTGAGACGTTCTTTTAGTAGCATCTTCTGCTTCTTTTTTGGCCAATTCTTGTTCGTACAAACGCGAACGCAATACCTCTAACGCTTTGTCTTTGTTTTTATGCTGTGATTTTTGATCCTGACATTGGGCTACCAATCCGGTTGGAATATGCGTCAATCGTACCGCTGATTTTGTAGTATTTACCGATTGACCTCCCGGACCTGATGAACAGAAAAAATCAACACGAACATCGTTCATATCAATTTGTACATCAAATTCTTCAGCTTCTGGCAACACCATAACAGTAGCTGCTGATGTATGTACACGACCTTGGGTTTCGGTTTGAGGCACACGCTGCACACGGTGAACACCTGCTTCATATTTTAAGGTACCATAAACATCTTCACCGGTTACTTCAAAAATAACTTCTTTAAATCCACCAGAGGTTCCTTCATTCAAATCCACTACCGAAGTTCTCCACCCTTTAGAGTCGCAGTATTTGGTATACATACGATATAAATCTCCTGCAAAAATGGAAGCTTCATCACCACCCGTTCCAGCACGAATTTCTACCATCACATTTTTAGCATCTTCCGGATCTTTTGGGATCAACATGAATTTGATTTCTTCTTCTAATACAGGCAAACGATCCTTAGCTTCCTCGAGTTGCATCTTGGCCATTTCTACCATTTCGGCATCCGAACCATCCGCAATTATTTCATTTGCTTCCGTAATATTTCCAACTATATTGATGTATTCTTCACGTTTGTCAACCAAGGCTTTTAAATCCTTATATTCCTTATTCAATTGCACATATCTTTTTTGATCGGCAATTACATCCGGTTGGATAATCAAATCTGATATTTCGTCAAAACGTTGCTTTACATATTGTAATCTATCTAACATAGTATTCCCTTATTTTTAGACGGCAAAGTTACAATATTAGTTGAAAGAATGAAAATTTAAGCCTCCAAAAGTTTTTTTAACACGATAAATTGAAACAAAAAAAATCCCAATCGATTGATTGGGATTTTAAATTGTATTTACTTCGTAAATAACAATTCTCTGTATTTTGTCAGGGTCCACAACTCATCGTCAACTAACAATTCTAATTTGTCAGCATGGTAACGAATTTCTTCGAAGTATGGTTTTACTTTATCACAATAAGCTGCGGCCATTTTTTCGGTATTTGTTAAAGCATTGGCGCTTTTACGCTCTTCAGTCATGGCTTCTACTTTGGTATTTATTCCTTCAATATGCTCCGAAATTTCTTTGATTAATGAAATTTGTTCTTTGGCAATTTTTTCAAATGAAGCACCAAAGATTTCTTTCAATCCTTTTACGTTTTCGATTAATATGTTTTGGTAACGAATTGCTGTTGGAACCACATGATTACGAGCAATATCTCCTAAAATTCTACCTTCAATTTGGATTTTTTTCACGTATTCTTCTAGTTCAATTTCATAACGAGATTCAACCTCAACGTGATTCATTACGCCCATTTCTCCAAACAATTCAATTGCCTTTTTAGACACTTTTGCTTTTAAGGCTTCAGGTGTTGTTTTATGGTTGCTTAATCCACGTTTTTTAGCTTCTTTCTCCCATGCTTCGCTATAACCGTCGCCTTCAAAAAGAATCGCTTTTGTTTGTTTAATGTATTCTCTCAAGACATTAAAAATAGCTTCGTCTTTCTTTAAATCTTTTTTCTCAATTAACGTATCTACTTCTTTTTTGAAGTCTTTCAATTGTTTTGCTACAATCGTGTTTAACGTTGTCATTGAAACTGCACAGTTAGCAGAAGAACCTACTGCTCTAAACTCAAATTTGTTTCCGGTGAACGCAAATGGAGATGTTCTGTTTCGGTCGGTATTGTCTAATAAAACGTCTGGTAATTTACCTACAACGTTTAATTTTAAATCGGTTTTTTCTTCTGGAGATAATTTTCCTTTTGAAACGCCTTCTAATTCAGCTAAGACTTTAGTCAATTGTTGACCAATGAAAACCGAAATAATTGCTGGAGGCGCTTCATTCGCACCCAAACGGTGATCGTTACTTGCAGAAGCAATTGAAGCTCTCAATAATTCTTCGTTATCATGAACCGCTTTAATCGTATTGATGAAAAAGGTTAAGAATTGCAAGTTACTCATAGGCGTTTTACCCGGACTTAATAAATTAATTCCCGTATCTGTAGCTAATGACCAGTTGTTGTGTTTACCTGAACCATTTACTCCCTTAAATGGTTTTTCATGGAATAACACTTTAAAATCATGACGCTCCCCTACTTTTTGCATCACATCCATCAATAATGAATTGTGATCTACTGCTAAGTTGATTTCTTCAAAAATAGGTGCTAATTCAAACTGATTTGGTGCTACTTCATTATGACGGGTTTTTACTGGTATACCCAATAACATACATTCGTTTTCTAAATCACGCATATAGGTTAAAACACGAGTTGGAATGGAACCAAAATAATGATCATCTAATTGTTGCCCTTTAGCTGCCGTATGCCCTAATAAGGTGCGACCCGTAGCTAATAAATCAGGACGTGAATTTGCCAAAGCTGAATCTACTAGGAAATATTCTTGTTCCCAACCCAATGTTGGTGTAACACGTTTTACATTTTTATCAAAATATTTAGCCACATCAATAGCAGCTGCATCAATAGCATTTAATGCTCTTAATAAAGGTGTTTTGTTATCTAAAGCTTCACCTGTATAGGAAACGAAAACAGTAGGAATACATAATGTTGTTCCAAAGATAAACGCAGGCGATGTAGGATCCCAAGCCGTATAACCTCTCGCTTCAAAAGTATTTCTGATGCCTCCATTTGGAAATGAAGAAGCATCCGGCTCTTGTTGCACCAATTGACTTCCACCAAATTTTTCTACAGGATCACTTCCATCAGGAAATGTTTCAAAGAAAGCATCGTGTTTTTCAGCAGTGGTTCCGGTTAATGGTTGAAACCAGTGCGTGTAATGGGTCACTCCTTTTGTTAACGCCCATTCTTTCATGCCTAACGCAATATATTCGGCAATTTTACGATCAATTTTTACCCCATCAGCTGCAGCTTTAACAGCTTTGTATGCTTCTGGTGTTAAAAATTGACGCATGGCTTTGTCCCCAAAGACATTACTGCCAAAAATAATTGATTTTCGATCCAATTCTTCTACATGAACTGGTTTTCTATCGGTTGCTTTTCTTAAAGCTTGAAAACGAAATGTTGACATAAAGTTGATTGTTTTAAAAGTTATACCCTTGAAAAGTTATGCAAATATACTACTTTTTCAATTTAAATTTAATTATACCCTATTTTTTTAGGGGTAAATTGAAATTATTTTAATAATTACAAAAAAAAGACCATCCCGTCGGATGGTCTAAAATTTTCACTCCTTACAAACTAATCGTCTTTATCTGCTTTTTGAGTTGGAAATGATATTCTACGGCCTTATAATCTGAAAAATCAACAGCTAAAGTTCTTCTATTTCCAAAATAACCTGGGATAATTACTACACGAAAAACTTGATTTAACTTATTAGCAGTATTCAATCCTAATAAATCATATCCATAAAGAGCAACTTCCGCATCATAACGTGTAAAATCATTTCGATAACCAAAATCTAAGGTGCCGTCATTAAAATAATAGGTCTCGGGTAGTAATTTCCAAATATCACCTGCTGGTCCAGATGCTGCTAAACGATACACCAATACCATATCAGAAGCATAAATTACATGTGGAAAAGTAAGTACTTGACGATAACCATTAGTAGCCATTAAATCTACGTTTTGATATTCAAATACTTCACTAATTGTATCGTTATCGTTTCGGTCATTTACTTCATTAACGGTACAACTTAGAACCACTAGTAGACCCATAAAAGCGAAAAATAAAGTAATTTTCTTCATAGCTAATAAAATTAAATTAAATTAAATATTTTAGTAAATAACCAATTGTCATGCCAAAAATTAATCCACCATTAATTTGTATCTTTGAAAACCACAAAGACAATAAGCGTTATGGGAAGAAACAATCCAAAAAACATCAAAGCTCACAACGATAAGTTACACAAAGAGCAAGCCAAAGCGAAAGCCAAAAAAAATGCTCGGGCAGAAAAGTTAAAAGAAATTCAACGAAAGTTTAACGAATCCAGTAGTAACTAATGAAACCTTGTTACTGCGGATCGCAAAAAATGTTTGAAGCTTGTTGTGGGTTGTATCTCAACGAAACTCAAAGTGCACCAACAGCAGAAGTCTTAATGCGCTCTCGTTATAGCGCATTTGCTACAGGCGCTGTAGATTATTTAATTAACACTACGCATTTTTCAAAACGAAAATTTCACAACAGAAGCGAACTTTCAACTTGGAGTCGATCCAATCAATGGTTGCGATTAGAAATTTTAGCAACAACCGAAACTACGGTAACTTTTAACGCCTACTTTTTAGACGAAAATTTAAAAGCACAAATACATTACGAACATTCCACTTTTAAATTGGAAAATGGAAAATGGTTTTATGTTGATGGTAAATATTAATCCTTCAATTTAATAGGAATCCAAATTTCTTCTTCAGAATCTGGATCGTTATTTTTATACTTTTCCCCTAAAATTTCAAATTGTGGCCGATTATCTATTTCATATGCTGAAGCGGGCAACCATTCTGTATATATTGATTTGAAAAAAGTTACTGCGCCATGTTGATTACCTTTGTATTGAAATACCGCATACAATCCGCCTTCTACTTCTAGAGAGTGCATCTCAACTGGAATACTATCAAAACTGGAAACCTGGACTGCAGCCCATTTTACAAAAGGAGTATTCGGATGAAAATTAAAATTTTCGGGATTTACTTGAATATTAAACAGCTTAGTACCCATTGAATTTTGAATTTCTTTTCGTCGAGGCATAAAGCTACTCCACAATTCTAAAGCACGATAATCAGCATAAGTAAAGGACAGGTATTTACCTATGAATTTTGTTGCAGGAAAGTTTTCAATAGTTGGATTCAAATTAAAAAATTTTAATCACTACATATTGCGTCTGTATTGTCCGCCAACTTGAAATAATGCAGTTGTAATTTGTCCTAACGAACATACTTTTGTAGCTTCCATCAACCGTTCAAAAATATTTTGATTGTTAATGGCTGCATCTTGAATTGCGTTCAATTGTTCCGATACACTCTCAGCACTGGTTGCTTGCAAATTATGCAACATATCAATTTGATATTGTTTTTCTTCTTCCGTTGCACGAATAACCTCAGCAGGGATAATCGTTGGAGAGCCTTTTGAACTCAAGAAGGTATTTACACCAATAATTGGGAATTCACCTGTATGTTTCAACGTTTCATAATACAAACTTTCTTCTTGAATTTTAGAGCGTTGGTACATGGTCTCCATAGCACCTAATACCCCGCCACGTTCTGTAATTCGATCAAATTCTTGCAACACCGCTTCCTCTACCAAATCGGTTAATTCTTCAATGATAAATGACCCCTGAATTGGATTTTCGTTTTTTGCTAAGCCTAATTCTTTATTAATGATCAACTGAATCGCCATGGCTCTTCGTACTGATTCTTCTGTAGGCGTAGTAATTGCTTCGTCATACGCATTGGTATGTAACGAATTACAGTTGTCATAAATGGCATACAAGGCTTGCAATGTGGTACGAATATCGTTGAAATCAATTTCTTGTGCATGCAACGAACGCCCCGATGTTTGAATGTGGTATTTTAGCATTTGCGCTCTTTCGTTGGCTCCGTATTTGTTTTTCATGGCTTTCGCCCAAATTTTTCGAGCTACACGACCAATAACAGCATATTCAGGATCTACTCCATTAGAGAAAAAGAAGGATAAATTCGGACCGAAATCGTTGATATTCATTCCTCTGCTTAAATAGTATTCTACATAAGTGAAACCATTTGCTAACGTAAATGCTAATTGGGTAATTGGGTTCGCTCCAGCTTCTGCAATATGATACCCAGAAATAGAAACCGAATAAAAATTACGAACATTTTGCTTGATAAAATACTCTTGTACGTCACCCATTAATCGCAAGGCAAATTCTGTAGAAAAAATACACGTATTTTGCGCCTGATCTTCTTTTAAAATATCGGCTTGTACCGTGCCACGAACTTGTGCTAAAGTTTTGATTTTAATATCTTGATATACTTCCAATGGTAAAACTTGATCACCCGTTACACCTAACAGCATCAATCCCAAACCATTGTTTCCTTCAGGCATAGCTCCTTGGTAACTTGGACGAGACACCCCTTTTTTCTTGTAAATTTCTTTTATTTTAGCCTCTACTTCACTTTGCAAACCCTTCTCAATGATGTATTTTTCGCAATTTTGATCAATCGCTGCATTCATAAAGAACCCTAATAACATAGGTGCAGGTCCATTAATAGTCATAGAAACCGAAGTCATTGGGTGACTCAAATCGAAGCCCGAATACAATTTTTTAGCATCATCTAAGCAACAAATCGATACACCCGCATTTCCGATTTTTCCATATATATCGGGACGAATGTGTGGATCATTTCCGTACAAAGTCACCGAATCAAAAGCGGTTGACAACCGTTTTGCAGGCAACCCTGCAGAAACATAATGAAAACGCTTGTTAGTTCGTTCTGGTCCACCTTCACCTGCAAACATTCGACTTGGATCTTCTCCTTCTCGTTTGAAAGGATATAGACCTGATGCATAGGGAAATTCTCCCGGGACATTTTCTTGTAAATTCCATTTTAGGATATCACCCCAAGCTTGGTATTTTGGTAAGGCAACTTTCGGAATTTGCGAATGCGATAGTGATTCGGTATGAGTGGCAATATTTATTTCTTTGTCACGCACTTTAAAACTATAGACCGGATTTTTATAGGTAGTGACTTTTTCGTCCCACGTTAATATGATTTCCCAATTATAGGGATCTAAATTCATTTTTACGCGATCGAATTCTTTAGTCAATAACGAAACGAAATCTTTGTTATCCGCAGTTATTTTTAAAGAACTTTCTATAATTCCTGCTTTGTCTAATTGCGGAACATTTCCGCAAACTGTTTCAATCGTTTTGAAAATTCCATATAGTTTTTGTGCAACTTCTACTTGAGAAAGTGCCGTTTCATCGTATTTTCTATTGTTTTCAGCAATTTCAGACAAATAACGTGTTCTGTGCGGTGGAATTACAAAAATTTTCTCACTCATTTCACGGGTAATTTCAAAAGTTGAGAGCAGATCAGCACTTGTTTTTTCTACAATTTTATCCATTATGGATTTGTACAACGTATTCATTCCAGGATCATTGAATTGTGATGCGATTGTACCAAAAATTGGCATGGTATCGGTATCCACATCCCATAAATTATGATTGCGTTGGTATTGTTTTTTTACATCACGAATAGCGTCTAATGCACCACGTTTATCGAATTTATTCAGCGCAACTAAATCAGCGAAATCCAACATGTCAATTTTTTCCAATTGCGTAGCCGCTCCAAATTCGGGCGTCATTACATATAACGAAACATCAGAATGCTCTAAAATTTCAGTGTCCGATTGTCCAATTCCAGATGTTTCTAAAATAATAATATCGTATTTAGCTACTTTCAAAACTTCAATGGCTTCGGCCACATATTTCGATAAGGCTAAATTGGATTGACGTGTTGCCAACGAACGCATGTAAACACGGGAATTATTGATTGAGTTCATTCGAATTCGATCGCCTAGTAACGCCCCTCCTGTTTTACGTTTTGATGGATCTACCGAAATCAAACCAATGGTTTTTTCAGGAAAATCAATTAAGAAACGACGCACCAATTCATCTACTAAAGATGACTTTCCTGCGCCGCCGGTTCCAGTAATTCCTAAAACTGGAATTTTAGACGTCTGATTCTTTTCATGAATTTGTTCAAAAACAGCCTTTGCAATTTCTGGAAAATTTTCAGCTGTCGAAATTAATCGGGCGATAGCTGTTGGTTTTTTTTCTTCAATATGTGACAGTTCACCCGCCAATTTATCACCAATTGGATAATCAGAACGTTGCACTAAATCATTAATCATACCTTGTAATCCCATTGCACGACCGTCATCTGGTGAATAAATCCTTTCGATGCCATATTCGTGAAGTTCTGAGATTTCAGTAGGTAAAATAACGCCACCGCCACCGCCAAATATTTTAATATGTCCGGCTCCTTTTTCCTTCAATAAATCATACATGTACTTGAAATACTCATTGTGTCCCCCTTGATAAGAAGTCATAGCAATGGCATTTGCATCTTCTTGTATGGCTGTATTAACTACTTCTTCTACACTTCTATCATGCCCAAGGTGAATCACTTCAACACCAGTAGCTTGAATAATTCTACGCATAATGTTAATAGCCGCATCGTGCCCGTCAAACAGGGATGCTGCAGTAACAATTCTTACTTTATTTTTAGGAATATAAGGAGTTTGTAGTTCCATCTGTAATTTTTATTCGTTTTAAAGGGTGCAATTTACGAATTTAATAATTTTTTTCTTTTAATTTAGTAAAATAATTCTACATCAAAAAAGGCATTATATTTGTAAACATATCCCATAAATATTAAATGATGAAAAAAATAGTATCAGTAATTTCATTCCTACTCACAATGGGTTGTTTTGGAATTCCATCGGCAGTGGCACAGTTGCCAAAAATTAGCAACCCTCTGAGTGAAACCGAAATCAGCAAAGGACTCAAAGAAGCGCTAAACAATGGTATTACCAGACAAGTTTCGTTGTTAACTGAAAAAGACGGTTTTTTAAAAAATGAGGCCGTAAAGATTATTTTACCTGGAGAACTTAAAAAAGTAGACAAGCAATTGCGACAAATGGGGATGGAAAAACTAGCAGACAAAGGCATTGAATTACTAAATCGAGCAGCAGAAGATGCGGTTAAAGAAGCGACACCTATTTTTATTGATGCTGTAAAAGAAATGACATTTACAGATGCAAAAAACATATTGTTAGGAAATGAAAGTGCCGCCACAACATACCTTCAAACGAATACATCAACAACCTTGTATTCTAAATTTAATCCTGTAATTAAACAATCATTTACCAAAGTGGGAGCCGACAAGGTGTGGAAAGAAATTATTACCCAATACAATCGTATTCCATTTATAAAAAAAGTAACCCCCGACTTGACCGATTACACTACAAAAAAAGCAATGGAAGGTGTATTTAAGATGATTGCCATTGAAGAAAAAGAATTACGAACAAAAATATCCACAAGAAATACAGCAGTTTTGAAAAAAGTATTTGAACTTCAGGATAAAATAAAATTGTAAAAATTTAAGAATCAATAACATAAGTATAACATATCCTTAACACCCTGTTACAAAATTACGAACGATATTTGCAATGTAATAAATACGTTTTATTATTGGGTTAGGTTAGTTAGATAAATTACTCCGATGAAAATCGGAGTTTTTTTTACATAGGATGCGACATAATATAAGTTATAAAAAAACCCGAGTACTGCTCGGGCTTTTTATTAATATACTATAAAAGGAGGTTTACTATTTCTATCGAGATGCCTTCTCAAACGTGTTGGCGATATTCCATCACCCGAGGCTGAAGGTATTCCTTTAGGTTCTGACTCGTTTTGTGGTGTAGTAGGATTGTCTGGAATTGGATCATAGGGATAATTTAAACTTGTTCCTTGACCAAGTGACAAAGGTAATGGTTTTTTAGTTTCTACAATGGTTAACACACCGTCACCATCATCATCAACATCTCTGTAATCAGGAATTTTATCACTATCTGTATCTAATGCAGCAACATTAAAATCAGGACCGTATTCAATTCTTGAAAGGATACCGTCACGATCATGATCTCGTGAAGCTTGATTGTACAATTTAAAATTAAAAATCAAGGGGGAATAAGCTGAAATACTTGTGGTTGACGAATTATAGTACGCTAATCCTGAAGGTAAAAACATTACACCCGCTCCAAAATTTTGAAACGAAACTGTTCCATCTGGATTAGCAGAATAGGTACCCGTCTTAAATTGAGGAATTATTTCCCCCCAACCCCGAATTACATCCTCCAAAGTAAACCAAACAGGAGTTTCTGATTGATCAAATACATTTTGGGTGTAGGTATCTACATTATCTGTTGTTGTTTTGGCAAATGTTGTCCCTTTGTACGAAACAAAAGTAGAATCTACGGGTGTAGTTCCTTCCCCTGTTCCCTCACGTAATTTTAAAAAATAAATCTTATAAGTAATATCATGAATATCTCTTTCGACATGCTCTAAATTAGGCATTTCTGAAATGGGAGTTTGAGATCCTCCCGCAGGAATTTGAGTAAATGTAGTATTCAAATCGGAATCAACAGTAACATAATGTGTTTCCATGAATTGTCTAATTTTCAGCGTATCTTCTACATAAACTTCTGCATATGGACGTGGCTTATCAAATGTTGTAGAATCATCATTATTTTGACATGAAAAAATACTGGCTGTAAGAAAAGCTACCAATACTATTTTAACAAGGGTTTTCATTATTCTATATTTTTATAGGGCGCAAGATACAATTTTCATTTATTTTTGTCGAAATATTAACACGGATTTTTGATTTACCTATGAGAATAGACAAATATTTATGGTGCATTCGCTATTACAAAACGCGAAGTATTGCAACTGAAGCCGCTAAAAAAGGTCACATCTCTGTAAATGGGCAAGCAGCAAAACCATCGAGAGAAGTCTATCCGATGGATAAAATTACGCTTCGAAAAGATCAAATCAATTACAAACTAACGGTGTTAGACATTCCATTAAATCGGCTGGGCGCTAAACTCGTTGATCTGTATCGAAAAGATGAAACACCGGCAGAGGCTTTTGAACATTTGGAATTAATGAAATTATCAAAAGAACATTACCGAGCCAATGGCACAGGAAGACCTACAAAAAAAGAGCGTCGCGAAATTGACGATTTCATTTCGGATGATGCTACTTTTACAGAAAATGAGGATTAAAGATGAATTACTGGGAAGAGCGCTATTTAAAAAATGAGATCGGTTGGGATATTGGTGCTGTTTCAACACCATTAAAAGAATACATTGACCAATTAACAAATAAAGCTTGCCGCATCCTAATTCCAGGTGTGGGCAATGGGTATGAATTTGACTACCTTAGTCAAAAAGGCTTTACCAATGTTTTTGTAGTGGATATTGCAGCCTCACCTTTGCAAAAAATAGCCGAGAGAAATCCAGGAAAAGATCATCAACTGATCCATGGAGATTTTTTTGAATTAACCGGTACGTTTGATTTAATTTTAGAACAAACCTTTTTTTGCGCTATTTTTCCAACAATGCGTGAGGATTATGTTGAAAAAATTGAAAACTTATTAGCACCTAATGGCAAAATTGCAGGATTGTTATTTGATTTTCCACTCACAGCAGAAGGACCACCATTTGGAGGATCTGTAACCGAATATGAAGCTTTGTTTTTAAAAAAATTTCGGATTAAAACAATGGAAAAAGCACATAATTCTATCAAACCTCGACAAAATAAGGAACTCTTTTTTATCTTTGAAAAAAAATAACACAACCCATGAAAAACATCATTTTAACCGATACCGAAATTCGCCACAAAACCAAGAGAATTGCCTATCAAATTTACGAAACGTTCAGTTCAGAAAATGAGGTAGTTTTAGCTGGAATTGCTACAAATGGATATGTATTTGCTCAAAAAATAGCCGAAGAATTACGCCAAATTTCCGACCTTAAAGTGACACTTTGTGAGGTTAGTGTCAACAAACAAGATCCGAAAGGCCCCATAAGTACTTCTATTCCAAAAGAAGCATATGAAAACAAAGGATTGGTTCTAATCGACGATGTTTTAAATTCGGGAACTACCTTAATTTATGGTGTCAAACATTTCTTAGAAGTAACTTTGAGTAAATTTAAAACAGCGGTTTTGGTCGATCGTAATCATAAGAAGTACCCAGTAAAAGCAGACTTTAAAGGGATTTCGCTTTCTACTTCCTTACAAGAACACATTCAAGTGGTTTTTGAAGAAAAGGAATCGTATGCGTATTTATCGTAAGTATTGAAAAAGTTCATCCGCTATCTCGTCTATAGTCTTTGCATCTATTGTAACAATATGACTCACTTGGTGGTAATAAAACGAGCGATCAAATAAATGCTTGTTTATAAAATCAGTTAATTCTGTCGCTTTCAATGCAGTCAACAAAGGACGTTTTTCAACTTCTTCCAATAAGTGACGACTGAGTGTTTCTGCTGTACCTTTTAAATAAAATGATACGCAATTAGACTGCGCAATAAATTCATGATTGTTAAAATAGCAAGGTGTTCCTCCTCCCAAACTAAGCACAAAAGGTTCCTTTTTTTTCAAAAGGCTATGCAATACACTATGCTCCTTTTTTCTAAAATAAATTTCCCCTTTTTTTGCAAATATTTCATTGACTGAAAGTTGTTCTTCTTCTTCAATAACAGCATCCAAATCAAAAAAAGAAATCTCTAATTTTGAAGCCAATAGCGCCCCTATCGATGACTTTCCACTGCCCATATATCCTAACAAAACTACTTTCATCATATAAATAATCCCTTATATATTAAGGAGTTAATAAATTAATTTTAAAAAAAGACAAATTTATAATAAAAACCTATTGAAAAACGAATTTATGTTACTA
>NZ_JBILKB010000033.1:0-21219 GCF_044376915.1 Flavobacterium sp. | reverse complement strand
CAACACATTATGAGTCAAAAAGTTTTGCTCACTTCAAAAGAAGTACACATTATCTTGCATCGATTAGCTTGTCAACTAATTGAAAATCACCTCGATTTCTCAAATACTATATTGATTGGTTTGCAACCAAGAGGTAGATTCTTAGCAGAACGCATCAAACAAATTTTAGAAACTGAATATCATATAGCTCAAATCCAATTGGGGTTTTTAGACATTACGTTCTTTCGTGATGACTTTAGAAGAAGTGAAAAGCCATTGGAAGCAAACAAAACCCAAATTGATTTTTTAGTCGATAATAAAAAAGTAGTTTTTATTGATGATGTGTTGTTTACCGGAAGAAGTATTAATGCTGCACTGACTGCTATTCAGTCTTTTGGTAGGCCATCAGAAGTAGAATTACTGACATTAATTGATCGAAGATTTAGTAGACATCTGCCCATTCAGCCTGATTATAGAGGCCGACAAGTAGATGTGATTAACAACGAAAAAGTATTGGTAAAATGGCTTGAAAACGATGGAGAAGATGCCGTTTATTTGGTAACAAAATAAGATCATAGAATATAGATTTTCGGATTTTCAGATATCCGAAATACAGACATCAGAAAATCAGAATATCCGAACAATCAGAATATCCGAACAATCAGAATATCCAAACAATCAGAATATCCAAACAATGAAAGAATTATCAGTAAATCATTTAATCGGAATAAAACACATTACGAAACAAGATATCGATTTGATCTTTGAAACTGCTGATCAGTTTAAAGAGGTAATCAATCGTCCCATCAAAAAAGTACCGTCATTGCGGGATGTAACGATTGCCAATATTTTCTTCGAAAATAGTACCCGTACCAAATTATCTTTTGAGTTGGCTCAAAAGCGACTTTCTGCAGATGTCATTAGTTTTTCTGCAGCTCAGTCTTCGGTAAAAAAAGGAGAAACCTTGATTGATACCGTAAACAATATCTTATCAATGAAAGTGGATATGGTGGTCATGCGCCACAGTAGTCCTGGGGCCGCTCATTTTTTATCCCAAAATGTAAAAGCGAGTATTGTTAATGCAGGAGATGGTGCACACGAGCATCCCACGCAAGCCTTATTGGATAGTTATACCATCCGAGAAAAGTTAGGTGATGTAGGCGGAAAGAAAATCGTAATTGTTGGAGATATCTTACACTCAAGAGTAGCGTTATCAAATATTTTTGCCTTGCAAATGCAAGGTGCTGAAGTGAAAGTATGCGGACCAAAAACCTTGATTCCAAAATACATTGAATCACTTGGAGTAACGGTTGAGCCAAATCTACGCAAAGCATTAGAATGGTGTGATGTAGCAAATATGTTACGCGTGCAAAACGAACGATTAGATGTGAGTTATTTTCCATCTACGCGAGAATATACACAACAATATGGTGTGACAAAAGAGTTGTTGGAATCCTTGAATAAAGAAATTGTAATCATGCATCCAGGACCGATTAACAGAGGTGTTGAAATCACTTCCGAAGTAGCTGATTCTGGTCAGTCGGTAATATTAAACCAAGTCGAGAATGGTGTGGCTGTTCGAATGGCGGTCATCTATTTGTTAGCCAGTAAAATTAAAAACTAGTACTTTAGTGCGTATTCAAAATAGATTATGAAAGTAGATCAAAAAGGACATACTACAACCATCAAAGACACCCAAAATAATGTGAAAGACTTTGTTGGTAAAATCATGAACGAATACCATGTGTTTCAAAATCAAAATTTAATTTTGGATGTTTTGCACAACAAAACCCTTGCTATTACCGATTTAGTTCATTTTAAAGAATTAGCAAAAACACATATAAAAGCTAAAAAATCAATGGTTATTGTTTCCGATGTCCTTGATTTTGATAAAGTGCCAACTTATTTAAATGTAGTTCCTTCCGTTATAGAAGCACACGACATGATTGAAATGGACGAAATTGAACGTGATTTAGGATTTTAATTTAGTAGGGAGTTGGAAGATGGGAGTTAGAAGTTAGAAGTTTTTTGCCCATTACCCAAAACCCATCACCCAATACCAGAATAAATTGAAACTACACATACTCGGCTGTTATGCCGCTACACCAAGAACCATTACCAATCCGACTTCCCAAGTCCTAGAAATGAAAAATCATTTGTTTCTAATTGACTGTGGTGAAGGTACTCAAGTGCAACTGCGCAAACATAAAATTAAATTTTCTCGAATCAATCATATTTTTATTTCGCATTTACATGGCGATCATTTTTATGGTTTGATTGGATTGATTTCGACCTTCATGTTGCTCAACCGCGAGAATGATTTGCATGTGTATGGTCCAAAAGGTATTAAGGAAATCATATTGTTGCAATTGCGTGCTTCGGGTTCGTATACGGGCTATAATTTATATTTCCATGAATTAGCGTCTCCCGAAAGTGAAGTGATCTATGAAGATGATACGGTAGTTGTAAAAACTATTCCCCTCAATCACCGTATTTACACCAATGGCTTTTTGTTTCAAGAGAAACTCGGAAGACGTCATTTGAATATAGAGGCTGTGGCGCATTATAAAATTGAAAAATGTTATTACGATAAAATAAAATGGGGGGGCAATGTTACACTCGATTCTGGAGAAGTTATTGAAAACGAGTTGCTTTCATTGCCTCCAGATGCAGCTAAAAGTTATGCGTTTTGTAGTGATACCTTGTATGATACTTCAATTGTTCCTTTTATAAAAGGAGTAGATGTGTTATATCACGAAGCTACTTTTTTAGATTCGGAAGCGCATTATACCGAAAGAACAAAACACGCCACTGCAAAAGAAGCGGCACAGATTGCAAAGTTGGCAGAAGTAAAAAATCTTATTCTGGGTCATTATTCGACTCGCTACGGTTCGATTGAACCCTTTAGAGTGGAAGCACAAACTATTTTTGAAAACGTACTATTAGCCGATGATGGTAAAGAATTTGAGTTCTAATATGATACAAACTGTACTATTTGATATGGATGGCGTAATTGTAGATACCGAACCGGTGCACCATTTTGCTTATTATAAACATTTTAAAGAATTGAATATAGAAGTTTCGGATGCGTTATATCGTTCGTTTACAGGTAATTCGACCCGAAATATTTTTCAAAAATTAAAAACACAATTTAATTTAACGGAAGATGTAGAACAGTTGATTTTGCGCAAAAGACACTTGTTTAATGAAGCTTTTGATCTGAAAGAAGATTTGTATTTAATTGATGGAGTAGAAGATTTAATCAAAGATTTACACGCAAACGGAATTCAGTTAATTGTAGCTTCTTCAGCTTCAAATGTTACGATTCACCGCGTATTTACACGTTTCAATTTGCACCAATATTTTACACATATCGTTTCCGGTGAAGATTTTCCAAAGTCAAAGCCCCATCCGGCTATTTTTGAACATGCGGCTAGTTTATCTATAGCGCCCAAAGAAAATTGTATTGTTATTGAAGATAGTGCTAACGGAATTCAAGCGGCTGTTGCTGCCGGAATTTTTTGCGTGGGGTACGACAGTTTTCATTCCAAAGACCAAGATTTGTCGAAAGCAAATGTGGTTATTCGACACTTTAAGGAATTGAACTTTGAGCGTGTTCGCGATTTAATTTAACGCAAATCTGTATCCTGAAACGTGTGTTTGTCAACAATTCTTTTACTGTCTTTTTTTACGTCGTCTTCTTTGCGCATGGACCAAAAAAAGTCACTAGAAAATTTACGGGCTTCTTCTAAATTCACAATAGGATAGGGATAGTCTCGCCCCATTTCAAAATCATATAATAGTTGTTCGATAGGTGTTAATTTCCAAGGTTCGTGAATAAATGCTGCTGGTATAGCATCCAATTCGGGTACCCACTTTTTTATGAAGGTGCCATCGGAGTCATGTTCGTAAGAGTTTTTTACAGGATTGTACACACGCAATGTATTGATGCCGGTTACACCCGCTTGCATTTGAATTTGCGGATAATGGATACCAGGTTCAAAATCCAAAAATTGCTGTGCCAAATGCGGACTACAATTTTGCCAAGGTTGAAACAAATGATGCGTGTAAAAAGATACCACCAAAGCACGCATTCTAAAATTTAAATAGCCAGTAGTATTCAAACAGCGCATGCAAGCATCAACCAGCGGAACGCCTGTTTTACCTGTTATCCATGCGGTATGGTATTTTTCATTTACACTTTGGTTTAATTGACGATATCCTTTATTTACAGCTATATATTCCATCGAACTTTCCATCTCAAATTTTTGAATAAAATGGGCTTGCCAACGCAATCGAGAAGCAAAATTAGAAATTTGTCGTTTGTATTTCCCTTGTTGGTGTGTCTCCCATGCTTTGGTATATACTTCACGTATCGACAAGTTTCCCCAAGCAATATAGGGCGATAGCCGACTGCATCCTTTTCTACCCAATTCGGGTTTTGAGATGTGTTGGCTGTAATTTTGTACGCGTTCATTAAAAAAAGAATGTAAGTAGCGTAGGGCAGTAGGAACTCCTCCTTTTTGAAAATTAGGATTCGGTAGCGTCTTAATTGAAGGAACTTCAAAGTGTTGTTCCAATTCCTCAATCTCTATGTATTTGACAAAACTTCTCAAATCGGGAAGAAAAGGCAAACAATCTTTGTCCATATAATCATACCAGTCTTCTTTCCAATTTTTTCTATTTTTTCTCCCACGAATAACCCCATTCGTTATAAACTCATTCCATATGATTCCCTTTTGCTCGAATAATTTAGCGACTTCAATATCTCTTTCGTGTGTTAATTTGATCCCTGTTTCTTGATGCGAATAGACAGTTGAAATCTTCAATTTTTGAGATAGTTTCTCAAATATTTCTGTAGCTTCTCCTTTTACAATTAATATTTGGGTATGGTATTTTTGCAACTCATTTTGGAGTGCTTCTAGCGATTGCTTGATAAAATCAAAATGGCGTTGGCTGTAATGATAGTCTTGCAGTAAAGAAGGTTCAAAAATATATAGCAAAAGTGTTTTACCCGAAGCAGATAATGCTTCATGCATGGCTTCATGATCGTGCAAGCGCAAATCTCTCTTGAACCAAACAACTTTCATCTAATTAGGGTAGTTTTTGTTGTATACTTTTATAAAAAATAACTTATCCTACGGCTTCTTTATACGTTTTTAAACAACGTTCCCGAGCTTCTTTGTGATCAACTATAGGTTGTGGATAAGAAGCAGTTTCCAGTTCGGGAATCCATTTTTTGATGTACCTTAAGTCTTTATCGAACTTCTTGATTTGTTCGCTCGGATTGAAAATACGAAAATAGGGTGCGGCATCTACGCCCGAACCTGCTGCCCATTGCCAGTTTCCAACATTACTAGCCAATTCATAATCTAAGAGTTTTTGAGCAAAATATGATTCACCCCAACGCCAATCAATTAACAGGTGTTTGCATAGAAAGCTAGCAACAATCATTCGTACGCGATTGTGCATGTGTCCGGTTGCATTTAACTCCCGCATGCCCGCATCTACAAAAGGATACCCCGTTTTTCCTTTACACCATTTTTCGAATAGTTCTTCGTTATTATTCCATTGAATCGCATCATATTTCGGTCTAAAACTTGCGTTTTTAGTATGTGGAAAATGCCACAAGATTTGCATGAAAAATTCGCGCCAAATCAATTCGTTCCAAAACGTTTCATTCTTTTCTGCCACAGCTTTGGCTACCATTTTGCGAATGGATACCGCACCAAAACGAAGGTAAATTCCTAAATAAGAAGTTTTGTTTAACGCGGGAAAATTTCGAGTGGCTTCGTAATTCTGAATTAAAGTTGTGGAAATATCGTAGGGCGTTACTTGAATGGTTGATTTTTCAAATCCAATATCTGTCAATGAAAGAAAAGGGTAGGAGTGCTGTGCAATTTTATCTAATTTTTCTTCTGAAGGATAGTGAACCAATTGGATTTTTTTAAAATTTTCTTTCCATTTTTTGGAATAGGGCGTATACACTACATACGGACTCCCGTCATCTTTTACCACCTCGCTTTTTTCAAAAATAACTTGATCTTTAGAAGTTAAAAATGATATGCCATAGGTTACAAACAATTGATTCAATTCTTTGTCACGCTTTCGAGCATAAGGTTCGTAATCGTGATTGGTAAATACGGAAGAAATTTTATGTTCAGAAAGTAATCTTGAAAATACGTCTATTGGATTTCCATGAAAAACTGCTAATGATTTACCTTGTTGTTGTAACGCCAACTGTATTTTTTGCAATTGCTCATGAATAAAAGTAACACGGGCATCATCTTTTGGAAGTTGCGATAAAATAATTTCGTCAAAAATAAAAATTGGTAATACTTCTTCCGTACTGTTTAAGGCATGAAAAAGGCCAACATTATCTTCTAATCTTAAATCGCGTCGAAACCAAAATATGTTCATTTTTATGTTTATTTTTATTGTTTCAAGTTCAGGTTCCAAGTTTTTTTATCCGTTTACCAATAAAGACGACATACCGCCATCAACATGAAAAACTTGTCCCGAAATCCAGCTACTCTTTTCTCCTAATAAGAAACAAGCCATTTGGGCACTGTCTTCCGGTTTGCCAAAACGTTTTAACGGATGGCGCTCTGCTGATTTTTCTTGTTTGGTTTCATTGTTCAAAAATTTATCAGCCAAAGGCGTATCAGTTAATGATGGTGCAATTACATTGACTCTTATTTTAGGGGCATATTCGGCAGCTAATGCTTTCGCAAATCCTTCAATAGCTCCTTTAGAGGCAGCAACACTTGTATGAAAAGGCATTCCCATAGTTGCGGCAACACTACTAAACAAAACAATACTCGATTGATCCGAAGCGGTTAGGTTGGGTAAAACGGTTTGAATTACTTTAACCAAACTGATGAAATTGATTTGTAAGTCGGTTTCAAAAGCTTCAATCTTTAAGCCTTTAAAAGGGCGTAAATTAATACTTCCTGGGCAATACACCAATCCATCAATTACTAGAGGTAATTTTGATGTATCTAGTGAGTCGGTTGCTGCGTCAAATGGAATGTGAGTAACCTTCAATCCTGCTAAGTTTTCATTACTTCTAGAAGCAATGAAAATGTTGTTGTCGTGTTGAAGTTCTTTTGCAATAGCTAATCCTATGCCATATGAACCTCCAATTAATAGTATGTTTTTCATAAATTTATCCTTTAAATTCACCAAATAGTTCGATTAATTTTTTTCTTCTGTATTCAAATATTTCGTTCAATTTTGGGCGAACAATAAAAGGATGGACTAATTGCCCGATAATACCCATTGGAACTTTATAATCGACAATATCTTCCATTTCTACTCCACCCGGTATCTCTTTGATAAAATGTTTATGGTGCCATAATGCATATGGTCCAAAACGTTGTTCGTCTACAAAATACTTTTTGTCTACAACATGCGTAATTTCGGTCACCCATTTTGTGGGGATACCTAAAACAGGAGTTACAATATACTGAATAATCTGTCCTGGATACATGGGGCGATCGGCACCAGATAGTATTTTAAACCCCATGTATTCTGGTGTGATTTTTTGTAAGTTTTTCGGATCCGATAATAAATCCCATGCCTCTTCGATGGATATGGGCAAATTTTGTTTGGTATGCAAGCGGTAAATTTTCATTTTATTCATATTTCCTGTAAAGGTATAAAATTGTTTAATATTTAAAATAAAAGATTAAACAAAATTTAGGATTTAAGCAATTATTAACATTTGGTAGCGATACAATTTGTAATTTTGAAAATCTAAAATAATAAACCATGAAAAAATTATGTATGTTACTGGCACTATTGTTTGCCAATTTTTATGTTGATGCTCAAGTTAAAACGCCTCAGGCTAGTCCGATGGCAAAGATTGATCAAGTAGTAGGATTGACCAATATTCAAATCGAATATTCTAGACCGAGTGCTAAGGGTAGAACAGTATATGGTGACTTAGTTCCATTTGGAAAAAATTGGAGAACGGGTGCTAATGCGAATACAACGATATCGTTTAGCGAAGATGTGAAAATTGCAGGTAAAGATCTTAAGAAAGGAAAATATGCTTTGTACACTACTCCAAAAGCAGACAGTTGGGATATCATTTTTTATACCGAAACAAATAATTGGGGATTACCAGAAGAGTGGAATGATGCTAAGGTAGCTCTTAAAGTTTCGGTTAAACCAGAAACTACAATAAAATCAATAGAGTCGTTTTCGATATTTTTAAACAACTTAACTATTGATGCAGGGGTGATCGAACTTTCTTGGGAAAGAACTATGGTTGCGATTCCATTTTCTGTTCCAACACAGGAAGCTGCAATGAAAAGTATTGAAAAAACATTAGCGGGACCGGCTGCTGGAGATTATTTTGCTGCAGCACAGTATTTTTACCAAACCAATAATGATTTAAATAAGGCATTAACTTGGGTAAATACAGCGGTGAGTTTAACACCAAAAAATGCGTTAATTCCTTATTGGTATTTGCGTTTGAAGTCATTGATTCAAGCGAAATTAGGTGATAAGAAAGGCGCTATTGCAACTGCAAAAGAATCTTTAGATTTAGCGGTAAAAGCTGGTAATGGTGATTATGAAAAAATGAACAAAGACAGTATTACTGAATGGTCAAAATAATTTGATGTGCTAAAAAAATTAAAAGCGTTTCTATAGGAAACGCTTTTTTTATGCTTTAGAATTGCTCATCTTTTGAAGTAGTAACGAAAGTACAAATGTTAGTAAAACCCCAATAAGATTTAACCATAAATAGCCTAGTTTTTCACTTTCGTTGGATTCAAATAGGATAAACTTCATAAAAATTAGTATGACAATGGTTTGGCTTATAATACCTCCATAAAATACAGCTTTACCTTTGATGTAATGCACATAAAAACCAATCAAAAATATACCCAATACGGTTCCATAGAAAATCGAACCAATAATGTTAACCAATTGTATTAAATTTTCAAAAAGCGAACTAACACACGCAAAACCAATGGCAATTATACCCCAAAATAATGTAAAATATTGCGTGGCTATTACGTAATGTTTTTCAGAGTGTATTGAGACGTTTCGCTTGTATAAATCAATTGCAGTTGTTGCAGCTAGAGAGTTTAATCCGGAGGCACTTGACGACATGGCGGCACTAATGATGACCGCTAGAAGCAATCCCAATAAACCTTTGGGAAGATAATTCATTATAAAATATAAGAACACATAATCTTTATCATTCGTTTCGGCACTATTGTCTGCTTTTGAGATCAGCTCTTTGGCAGAGGCTCTCAATTCTTTTTCTTCCAGTGATAATGCGATCATTTTTTGGCGCAAAGTGGGATTGTCGAAGGCATTGTGTTTGAGTTGTTCTATGTAGATTTGATTGACAACCTTTTTATCAATATTGATTTGGTTCAATTTGCTTTCTAGTTGGGCATAGTTGTCTTTTTGATTGGAGTGGGTTACCTTTTCCACATTAATTGGATTGAAATGTAAAGGCGCATCGTTAAATTGGAAAAAAACAAAAACCAAAACGCCAGTCAACAATATGAAAAATTGCATTGGAACTTTTAATATTCCATTCATAATCAATCCCATTTGGCTTTCTTTAATGGATTTTCCAGACAAATATCTTCCTACTTGCGACTGATCGGTGCCAAAATACGAAAGCATCAGGAAAAATCCGCCAGTTATTCCGCTCCAAAAGGTATAACGCGTTTCGGGATTGTACGAAAAGTCTAAAATATCCATTTTACCATTGGCTCCTGCAATGTGAAGAACATTTGAAAAATCTACATCTTCGGGTAAGTAGCCTAAGATGACAAAAAAGGTAATCATCATCCCAGAAAGGATTACAAACATTTGTTGTTTTTGGGTTACATTAACCGCTTTTGTGCCACCCGTAACGGTGTAAACAATTACGAGTATTCCAATGATGATATTCAATAAAGTTAAATTCCAACCCAAAAGTGCTGAAAGTATAATGGATGGGGCATAGATGGTTATTCCTGTTCCTAAGCCTCTTTGAATTAAAAACAAAATCGAAGCCAAAGTGCGTGTTTGTACATTGAAACGTTGTTCTAAATACTCATAGGCCGTATATACTTTGAGGCGGTGGTAAATAGGAATAAAGGTATAAGCAATCACAATCATGGCGATGGGCAATCCAAAATAAAATTGCACAAACCCCATGCCATCGTGATAGGCTTGACCCGGTGTAGAAAGAAAAGTAATGGCACTAGCTTGTGTAGCCATGACCGAAACGCCAACTGTAAACCATGGGGTTTCGTTATTGTCTAACAAATAATCTTTCACTGTGGCGCTTCCTTTTGTTTTTAAGGCACCATATAGTACAATAAAAAATAGGGTAGTTGATAATACAATCCAATCAATAATTTCCATACTAGTTATATATTTCCATTAGTAAATAGAAAAGTAAAATATAAATTGCATTTAATAGCAGTACAAGACTATAACTCTTTTTCCATTTTGGTTTTTCCATAGGTTGATCTATTACTATTTGATTTAATTATTCCAAAGCAATTAAGTTGGCCAGTAAACGATAAGCCCCACTAACGCCTTCCGGAAGCTCTCTAAAGAAGCTTAAACCTGTGTAGACATAATTACCTTTTCCGTATTTGGCAATCAATAATCCTCCTTTTTTTGAAGTTTCACCTTCATCGCTAGAAGCTAAAATTGGCGTAAATTCTGCACCCCATTGACTTGGGTAATACAAACCTTGTTCTTGGATCCAACCCGTGAAATCGTTTTGGGTAATTTTATTAGGGTAGTGCAAAACGCTGTGTTGTGGTAGAAGAAAGGTTATTGGTGCATTTTCGTTGGTAACTCTGTCGTTGTTTATTTTTAAATTGTATGGCGCTATTTCTTTTGTTATAAGGTTATTAGAAGTATTATATTGAACAATTACATTACCTCCATTTTTAACATACTCAAACAAAATTTTATTTTTGTATTTTAATTCTTCAACGACATTAAACGCACGTATCCCCAAAATAATGGCGTCAAAATTTTGAATTTTTTCAGGTGTAATTGCATCGGGTTGTAGTAAAGAAACTTGATACCCAACTTGCGATAAATGGTTTGGAATTTCATCACCGGCGCCCATAATATATCCAATGTTTTTTCCTTTAATTTTTAAGTCTAATGTAACCGCCTTAGCTGTGGATGGCATTAAAATGGTTTGTTTAGGAATGTGAGGGTAGTGAAGAGTTGTTAATTTTCGATCCAAAAGTTGTCCGTCTATTTCCACGAGTGCACTCAAGGTTGTTGTTGTAGTAGTAGTATTTTTAGAGGGATAAACGGTAAAAGTCACATTTTTTGTTTCATTTTTTGATGCAATTTCAATCGGAATTTCTTTAGGTTCAACCTTCCAATCGTTCGGATAACATAAAGAAACTTTTCCATTTACGTTTGCCTTGTGGGATGTTATTGTTACGGTTACGGTTTTAGGTTGTACGCCATTAAAAAGCAATACTTCTGGAGCAATGGCTGTAGTTGCTTCAGGAAGCAAAGTAAACGGAGTATAGGTCTCACCATTATCGGGCGAATTGAATTTGTAGCAAATATTTTTCACAAACTCTATGGTATTGCCTTCTATTTCAATTGTAAAGACTACTGGAAAAGCTGTTGTAACTTCTGGCAGGATACGTAATGTAGGATTACTAATCTGATACATACCCACAGTTTTGGCTTCTTTTAACCAAAATAAGTTGGAGTAATCTGTATTTAGATTACAGCGTATATTTTTCAGGGATAAATTAATTTTAGTATTGTTCTTAAGTTCCATATTTTTTGGCTCCGTTGGAAGTTCTAAAACTTTCACTGACATCAATTTTGCTTTAGAACTACTTCGATTGATTACTTCTACATTGAGATTGAAAGCATTTGATGGTGTAGTCGATTCAGTATCAGCAACAACTTCTATGAACAAACCGCTACACGCTTCTATGATTTTTACTATTTGTTTGCTTTTAATGGCTTTCCAATGGACGTCGTCTAGTTGTTCGATCAATTGATAGGCTTTTATCAAATTTGGAAGATGCACGGATGGGTTGTTGAAGTTGAAGTTTTTTTCCACATCACTTAAAATAGTCCCTATAGCTTGCCCCCCTGGCACACGACTCCAAGTTGTATCAATACCTTCAAATAAGTTGCTAGACTTTGGTAAGTCGCCTTTCAATAGGTCCAAATATTCAATTTCATCGCCACGGCTTCCGAGTGTGCCAAATCCCTGGCACTTGTGTTGGCTTCGGCTCAGTGCTGCAATTTCGTTATTACTTTTGCCTTTTAACGGATAATATACATTAGCATTTATAGCCATTAAATTAGATTTATCGGCTGCTTCAAAGGCTTCCTGACTTCCATAAAACCACCAAGAAGTATTAAAAAAAACACGTTTTGGCTGACTTTTAAGGGTTTGAATGGCTTCTATACTCAATTGGGCAGATGCCGTATGATGTCCGTGAGTTGTGCCAGGTGTATTGTGAGCAAAACGATGTATAATAATATCGGGTTGGAAGGTTGTAAATACTTGGATGACATCGTCAAGTACTTCTTGTTTATTCCAAATTGCGAAGGTTTCATTAGGTTCCTTTGAATACCCAAAATCATTAGCACGGGTAAAAAACTGTTCTCCACCGTCAATTCTACGTGCGGCTAACAATTCTTGTGTACGAATAGCTCCTAGTTTTTCGCGCAATTCGGTTCCAATCAAATTTTGTCCACCATCACCACGTGTTAACGATAAATAGGCGGTTTGAGCGTGATAATGATTTGAAAAATAAGTGATTAACTTTGTGTTTTCATCATCGGGATGAGCAGCAACATACAATACTTTTCCTAGAAAATTTAGCTTTTGAACTTGCTCGTAAATTTCAACTGCATTCAGTTTTTGTGGTGCCTGAGACCAAAGTGTATTCGTGAGTAGCAAGAATAAGAGTAGTGTGTGTTTTTTCATAATGTACTAACGTTATCAATCAAAAAATTCTTTTTCTTCTGTAATTCTATAAATGACCGATATTCCTTTTTGCATTAATAGATTATTAGGATAGGTAATCATTTCGCCATCACTCGATTGTAATATGATATAAAAGGCCTTTACGTCCATAATTTCACCTTCCACTGGAAAATCTTTGTCGTGAATTTTTATTTTATCACCAATTTTAAATGGATACGAAAAAAAGATAATAATTCCTGCTGAAATATTACTCAGTATCGACCATTGCGCAAAGGAGGCAACCCCCACCACGGCAAACATAGAAGAAGTGATGAGTAATATTTGATCTTTTTTTACGCCCCAAATGATGATGATTGAAATGAAGGCTAAAATGTTTATGAGTAAATGAATGTACTTAATGACAAGGTTGGTCCGGTGTTCTAATATCGAATTTAAGTTGGCGTATTTCCGAACCAGTTTCGTGCTACTTACTCTAAAAATAAAATAGATAATAAGCACAATTAATGTACCTATTTCTTCATGTAAATAGGGGTTTTCTAGAAGTTTATACATAAGTAATTAATTTTTTATAGACCAATTCGGTTGGCAATCCTACCACGTTGGTATACGATCCTTCAATTTTTGAAATGCCAATTAAACCGATCCAATCCTGAATGCCGTAACTACCAGCTTTGTCAAAAGGTTGGTATTGATCTAGATAATAAATAATGGCCTCATCGGATAGTACGGTAAAGGTGACTTGAGTCGTGCAATGAAATACTTCGGTCTTTGCTGTCGAAGTTAAACATACCGAGGTGATAACTTCGTGGGATTGGTTGGATAATTTTTGAAGCATTGCAACAGCATCTGCTTTGTCTTTGGGTTTGCCTAATGCGTTTCCGTTTAACCAAACAATGGTATCTGAAGTGATTAAAATATCATTTTCTTGAAGCGAACCTTCAAAGGCTTTAGCTTTTAATTCCGCTAAGTAATTGGTTATTTCTTCCGCTTTTAAATGGTTTGGATAAACTTCTTCTATTTCTTTTAACTGAATTGAAAAGGGGATGTCCATATCCTTGAAAAACTGTTGCCTTCTGGGGGATCCAGAAGCTAAAATAATATTTTTATGTTGTAGTATTTCTTTAAGCATGTTTCAAATTATAAACAATTACGGCAATCGATAATATGCTGAAAACCATTACAAAATACAAGGTACGCTCTAAAATTTTGAATTCTTTTAGGGTACTGCTTCCAATTAATTTTAATCCAAAAAACAATAGGGGTCCAACTAATGTGAGTAACGTATAATACAATACTAGTGTTAATTCAAATAAAAACACCTTACAGTAATACATAATTAAGGCTAGAAGTACTACGATAAAAATGCCTATTATTATTTTTATTTTTGTAATTCCTAGTCGAGTAGCTAGCGATGTATTGCCTAACATTTCATCATTTTGTTTGTGTTTGAGTGTGCTAAATATTTCGAATAATAACACGAGAAAAAAACCAAAAACAGCATAATCAACAAGAATGCCAAATGCTTCACCCATGCGAATTTTATTTGCGACATCTGTTGCAGGAAAAACATCAAATAAAGCAATAACAAGGATGCTTATGGCTGTTAATAATGCCGAAATAAGCGAACCAATTAATGGAATGCGGTTAAAGTTTGTAGCTTTAACATAGAGTAAGGTAGCTACTAAAATAAAGAGTGAAGCAAATGAGGGTTTATAGATTATATTGGCCAAATAAAAGCCAAGGCCTACGCCAATGATTGTTAATCCAATATACCAATTATAAGCTGCTGCTTCTGAAATGGTTTTCCCTACAACTCTTTTTTGTGGCTGAATGATTTCATCGTCTTCCTGATGGATAATGTGTTGTATTACCGCACCTCCTGCAGCAATACAAACAGTTGAAACTACTAACAATAGAAAATTAATATCGGTTAGCGCCAAATCAATATAGGATTGTGTTAAAAACAAATAGCGTATGACCAATTGCATAAAAGCAAGAAGTAGTAGGTTTTGAAATCGAATTAGTCGTAAGTATTTCATAGTAAAGCAACCTTCAGTTATTAATCAAACTTTGCATCAAAATGTTCCATCCATTTTCCTTGAACTTTCATCACTTGTTCGATAACATCTCTTACGGCTCCTTTTCCACCTTCAACATGTGAGATGTATTTTGAAATCCCTTTGATTTCCGGAACAGCATTTTGAGGACATGTTGGTAATCCTACCAATTGCATCACATGATAATCAGGAATATCATCACCCATATATAATACGTTTTCAGGTTGAATTGAATAGAGGTCTGTGAATTCTTTAAAAGTTTCTACTTTGTTTGGAACGCCTAAATGAATATCAGTGATGCCTAAATTTCTCAAACGAACACGCACGCCTTCATTGCTGCCCCCAGAAATGATGCAAACCGTGTATCCATTTTCTAGTGCCGCTTTCATGGCATAGCCATCTCTAATGTTCATATTTCGCAACATTTCACCAGTAGGCGTTACATGTATGCTTCCATCAGTAAGTACACCATCTACATCAAAAATGAAGGTGGTGATTTGATTCATGATTTCTTTATAACTTTTTGACATGTTGTATGGATTGTGTAAGTAATTGGTATAAGTTTTTAGATTCGGGATTTTCTAAAAAATCCAAATGTTTTTCAATGGTTATGGTGTCGTTTCGTAATGCGGGACCTGTTTGGGCCTCTTTGGGTGAAAGTTCACTGATTTTATGAGCTGTTTCCTGAATTAAAGGATACAATACTTCAAATGGAACATTATTTTCTTCGCAAATTTCATTTCCAATTTGGTACAAATGATTTACAAAATTGCAAACAAATACGGCTGCTACATGTAAACTCTTTCGTTGTGTAGCATTGATTCGAACTATTTTTTGCGAGATGCACTTACCTAATTTTTCCAAAAGTTGGTAATCGGCTTCATTTTCAGCTTCCAAGCAAATTGGAATAGGAGAGAAGTCAATTTTCTTGCTTTTGGTAAAGGTTTGAAGTGGGTAAAATACCCCTTTTCTGTTTTTATCCATCAAAACCGAAAGTTCCGACGATCCCGAAGTATGGACCACCAATCGATTTTCAAAGGGTAATTGCGCTACGACTTCCGAGATAGCATTATCTGAAACGGAAATAATATACACATCTGCTTCAGTAATTTTTTGATAATCAGCAGTAATTTTAGTGGCAGGAAGTAAATGGGATAGCTGACTTGAAGTACGAGCAAAAGCTTGCACCAAATCCACATTTTTAGCGTGTAACAACACCTGAATTAAGTGTTGGGCTACATTTCCCGAACCTATTACTACAACTTTAATCATGTGGCTAAAATAGTGAATTTTAGGGAAAATTGAATTAAAAACTCCCAATTCATTTGAATTGGGAGTTTTTATATTGGGAAAGCCTAATAGGTTTCTAATGCTTGATGCGTTTTTTAATTATCTCAAACTGGCACCTAATTGGCTTTCAAAATTACTTTGCAATTTACCCATAATTTTATCAATTTGTGAATCGGTAAGTGTTTTTGTATCGTCTTGTAAAATGAAACTAACCGCATACGATTTTTTTCCTATGGGTAAGTTTTTACCTTGGTAAACATCAAATAAATCTACTTGTTTCAATAGGCTTTTTTCAGTTTGCTTGGCAAGGTTGAAAATTTGCTCAAATTGAATTTGTTCGTCTACTAACAAAGCAAAGTCACGACGTACTTCTGGATATTTTGGAATATCGGTGTATTTGATTTTATTCGAAACATATTTTTGGATTTTTCCCCAATTGAAATCAGCAAAAACCACTTCTTGTTTGATGTCAAAATGTTTGACTACATTTTTTTTGATCGAACCAAATTCAACAATGATTTCTTTACCAATAGCTAAAGCTAATCCTTCTGCATAAACATCGTTACTGAACGGTAAGGAAATGGCTTTTTGGTCCAAGCCCAATCGGCTCAAGATGGCCATTACATAACCTTTTAATAAAAAGAAATCTGATTTTTCTTGGCCTTTTATCCAACTCTCAGCAGTTCTATTCCCTGTAAGGGTAAGTGTAAGGTGTTTTTCTTCTAAGTAGCCTTCGGAAGTATTGTGATAGGTTTTTCCAAATTCATACAATTTTAAATCGCTTCTTCTTCGGTTGTTGTTGAAGGCTACAGCCTCAAGTGCCGAAAACAATAAGGATTGACGCATCGCCGATAAATCGTTACTCAAAGGATTTAACATCATTACATTTTGCTCCGCTTCTAATTGTTGCGACAACGCAATGTAATCAGGAGTCGTTAGTGAATTGGCCATCATTTCGTTAAAACCTAAGCCACACAATTGATTGGCAATAGTATTTTGAACATGATATTCAGCTGTTCGCGGCGAATTAGAAATAGTTGCATTTAATTTGCCTGGAATTTTCACATTGTTATAGCCGTATACTCTCAAAATTTCTTCAATAACATCAATCTCTCTTGTAACATCAACACGGTACGACGGAATGATTAATCCCAAACCTGCATCAGAAATCGAATTGACTTTAATATCAAGTGAAGCTAATATTTTTTTGATGGTTTCGGGTTTGATTTCTTCCCCAATAATGCGGTTTACTTTTTGAAAATGAATAAACACACTAAAATCTTCAATTCTTTTTGGATATACATCAATAATGTCTGACGTAATTTCACCACCGGCTACTTCTTGGATCAAAAGGGCTGCTCTTTTCAAAGCATATTCGGTTATGGTTGGATCAATACCGCGTTCAAAACGGAAAGACGCATCCGTACTTAGGGTATGTCTTTTAGCGGTTTTACGAACAGCAACCGGATTAAAGTAAGCGCTTTCTAAGAAAATGGTTGTAGTTTCATCGGTTACTCCAGAAGTTTTACCACCAAAAACACCTGCCAAACACATGGGTCCGTTTGCATCACAAATCACCAAGTCTTCTTGGTGTAGTGTTCGTTCCACGTCGTCTAAAGTGATAAACTTTGTTCCGGCTGGAAGTGTTTTGATAATTACTTTGTTGCCTTCAATTTTTGCGGCATCGAAAGCGTGCAACGGTTGTCCTAATTCATGCAACACATAATTGGTTACATCGACAATATTGTTTTTTGGGCTTAACCCAATAGCTTTTAATTTATTTTGCAACCAATTGGGTGACGGTTTAACCGTAACACCTGAAATAGTAACACCACAATAGCGCGGGGCCAATTTGCTGTCTTCTACTTTTACATCAATTTTTAAAGTGCGTTTTTCAATTTTGAATTTACTTACTGAAGGAGTGATTAATTCGGAAGTTTTACCTCGTTGTAATAACCCCGCACGAAGGTCGCGAGCTACACCCATGTGCGACATGGCATCGGCGCGGTTTGGCGTGAGACCAATTTCTAAAACCTCATCGCATTCAATGTTAAATACCTGCGCTGCTGGAGTACCAGGAGTTAATGATGCATCTAAAATTAAGATACCTTCATGACTTTCGCCCAATCCTAATTCATCTTCGGCACAAATCATACCGTGACTTTCTTGTCCGCGAATTTTTCCTTTTTTTATTTCGAATGCATTCCCTTCTTTATCGAACAATTTAGTACCAATGGTTGCTACAGGAACTTTTTGTCCAGCAGCTACATTTGGTGCTCCACATACAATTTGAACGGGAGCATTTCCATCACCTAAATCTACTGTTGTGATTTTTAATTTATCAGCATCAGGATGTTTTTCACAGGTAATAACGTGTCCCACGACTACCCCTTGAAGTCCGCCTTTAAGACTTTCAAAAGTATCTACACCTTCTACTTCCAAACCTAAATCGGTTAGAATGTCAGCAATTTCATTTGATGGTAAATCGGTTTTGATAAACTGTTTTAACCAATTGTAAGATATACGCATTTTTTGTTTCGAATTTTAAAGAAGCAAAGATACTTTTTAAATTTAGAAATTAGAAATATGAAATTAGAAATTTTATCCACATTAATTTAATCAAAAAGTACATATTTAGACACAAAATTGAGGGTAATTATCTATGAATTACATAAAAACGGAAGCTATTTATTTTTTGCTTCAATCCACTTACTCATATATTTAGTACTTTGCAAACTATGGTGCTGAATGATTTGTCCCCAAAAATTTGTTTGACGATTGGCAACTAAATTTTGGAGACTATTGGCAATCTTATTTTTAAAATCGGTAGCAAATAGTGTTTTCTTAAACCGTTGTTCAAGAATAGTATACCCATTTTTTTGAGCGGTTTGCCAAAGATTTTCTTCGGTATACAGTTGGATCGCATCATCTACAAATTCGGATTCATGTGCTGCAACAGCTCCGTTCCAATCTAAATTTCCGTACATGCCTTCTGCACCCATTACGGTTGTAACAGATGGCAATCCTTGTTGCATGGCTTCAAACAGCTTTCCTTTTAATCCGGCTCCATACGGAATGGGAGCCAACAATACTTTGGCCTTTTGAAAAACGGTTGCCACATCAGAAGCACGTCCTTGTATTAAAAAACCTTCTTTTTCATTGTGCAATTGCTTTGCTTTTTCTGTAACATAAGCCCCGTAAACCAACAGTTGTGCTTCGGGGAGTTGTTTTTTAATAGCGCTCCAATATTTTTTTAACAATAAAACGGTTTGCCAATTGGGTTCGTGTAAAAAATTACCAATACTCACAAAATGGTTTCGCTCTGAAAAAAGGGGTGTTGTTGGAGGTAGGTTATCCGATAAAAAAGGTAAATAATACAGTATATTAGGATCAATATTGAAGGTCGTGGTGGCCAACTGCATTTCAACTTCTGAAATGAGTAAGGTGAGATCACAGCGGTAGATGGCTGCCATTTCTCGTTTAAACGTATCCGAAATATAATCTTCAAAAACTAAGGATCTGTTTTGTTTGTAAGCCATTTCTCTGGCTTTTCGTAAAAAATGTAAGTCTTCGGTATCAAGAATTCGTAAGGTATTCGGACACTGTTCCGCTACGCGCCAACCATATTGTTCTTCGATCATAAATCGATCAAAAACCACTATTGAAGGATTGATTCTTGCAATTTCAGAATCAAAACTAGTATTATTAAGCTGAATGGATTGGGTATGTACCGAAATTTGTGCCAAATCAAAGGAATAGTCCGAACGAGCGGCCGAACACATGAATGTAACTTCGTATTCTTGTTCTTGGAACAACGATATGAGTTGTAGTATTCTACTTCCAGCAGCTGTTGATTGTGGCTCTGGCCAAACGCTTCCAATAATGACTAATTGATTCATGTTGCAAAAATAATAAAATACGGATGTTATTCCTTATCGATGTGTCCTTCAGGAAATGGTCGATACGCATAATATTGTAAAACTTCTTCTAAGGCTAACTTTAACGCTTTATTAATGGGAACCACAACGTTTCCCAATTGAAAATCAATTTGTGATAAATTCATATAATAGTCGGTAAAGATGGGAACGGGTAGGCCGTTATTTAAGGCTATCGAAGTTTTATTAAAAGCATCGTTTTGGCCTTCTTTGATGATTTTACAGGTTACCAATCGCAATTGTCCGTGTTTATCCTGTGCTGCACCATAACCAAAAAGACGGCAAATCAATCCGCGGTGTTTGTAGTCGGAACAACGGCCTTTATCGGCTTCACTTTCCGAAAAGGGCTGGTAAATAAAGCATTTGGTGAAAGCAGCAGTGGTATGCAGTTGCTCTAACATTGCTTCAGCTTCTCCTTTTAAGTACAAATGAAAAGCCCAAGGTAGAAACTCGAGTGGTGAAGCGTCAATATCGGGATTGTTACAGCATTTGCCACAATTGGCCACACAGCCTAACTTCGATTGCAATTGGAATTCGGCAATTTCTTTTTCCAATTGATCGTATAAGGCTTCTACTAATTTGACGCGTGCTGCTACTGACATTTTTTTTTCGAAGATAGGGAATATTGAAGATACTGAAAAGGAAAAGATACAAATAAAAAAAAGCCCTGCATTGCAGAGCTTTTTGTGACCTCGACTGGATTCAAACCAGTAACCTTCTGAGCCGTAATCAGATGCGCTATTCAGTTGCGCCACGAGGCCGATTTTGTGAGTGCAAAGATAGATAAATTTAGAACATATCCAAATTGAAATTTAAAAAATAATTCCTTTTTGCATTAATTGTCTAACGCTCTACACGTTATGTAATACCGATAACCTATCAATGCCATTTGCCATTTTTTTGCTTTGACAGGATCTAATCCTTGTTTGGTAAAACTGGGTAAAATGATTTTGTTTAGTTTGGCTAATAGTTTAAACATGGTTTAATTTTTGTCAAAGAT
>NZ_JBILKB010000032.1:0-21346 GCF_044376915.1 Flavobacterium sp. | reverse complement strand
TGATGTCGTTTTAACACCGATAACGGTTTCAGGTTTGCCGGGTTTACATTCGTATGCTTTTGGACAACACAATGGCAAATGGCTCATTATTGGAGGAAGAAAAGATGGTATACATGCACGTCAACCTTTCAATGCTTTTCCGGGAGCACAAAATAATACCGACATATATGTGGTAGATATCGCTACACAACAAACGTGGTCGGCTTCTGTGAATACTTTACCAACCGGACTTAAAGAGCAATTGCAATCTACCAATATGAATTTTTACCAAGACGGAGAGGCCTTGTACATCATCGGTGGTTATGCTTTTTCGGCAACAGAAAATGATCACAAAACATTTAATAATTTAACTTCAGTTGATGTGCCAAATCTGATAAATGCTATTGTAGCAGGTACTCCAATAACATCTTATTTCAAACAAATCTCAAATGATGTTTTTGCAATAACTGGAGGACAATTGGCGAAAATTGGAGCTACTTTTTATTTAATTGGCGGACACCGTTTTGATGGACGTTACAATCCAATGAACAATCCAACATTTACCCAATCGTATTCTAATGCAATTCGTAAATTTAGTATCACCAATTCAGGAACGACATTAAGTTATAGTAATTATCAAGAAATATCAGATCCTCTTCATTTGCACCGAAGAGATTATAATTTAGTGCCTCAAGTTTTTCCAAACGGAGAATTAGGCTATACGATTTCGTCAGGTGTGTTTCAAGTTGCTGTTGATTTGCCGTTTTTATATCCAATAGATGTAAAAGAATCGGGTTATTTTCCGTATACTAATTTTAACCAATACTTAAGTAATTATCACAGCGGAAAAGTAGGTTTGTATGATGCAACGCGAAATCAAATGCACAATTTGTTTTTTGGTGGAATGAGTCAGTATTATTATCAAGGCGCAACTTTAGTGCAAGATAACACGGTTCCGTTTGTTAGCACAATCAGTAGAGTTTCTAGAAATGCAAATGGCGATTTATATGAATATAAATTACCCATTGAAATGCCCAATTTAAAAGGTGCTGGTGCCGAATTTATCCCCAATAAAACGTTGCCGCATTATTCAAATGAAGTAGTGCAACTGTCAAATATTACAGCAAATGAAGTTGTGATTGGCCATTTGTTTGGAGGCATACAAAGTTCGTCAACCTCAGCGTTTACAGACAATCAAACGGGATTAACTGCTGCAGATCCAACGGTTTATGAAGTGAAATTGGTTCGAAATACAACGTTAGATATACCTCATCTTGATGGTAAAAATCCTTTTTCAGTTGTTATTTCTCCTAATCCAACGAGTACAGACACTATAAGTGTTCAATTCACAATGCCTTATACAACATCTGTAGGTTATTTTATTTCAACAATTGATGGAAAGGTGGTTGAAGAAGGTGATATTGAAGATTTGCAAGTAGGAGTTACAAGTATGAATTTTAATATTTCAAGTGCAAATACAGAGCTTGTTTTTATAACATTTGTCTTTGATGATAAATATTATCGCACTGAGAAAGTTATCAAGAGTTACAAGCAATAAATTAATAAAAAATTAAGAGTACTATTTCTAAAATTATATATATTTGTATAACTAAAACAATAAAATAATAACAATTTAATAATCATAAAAATGAAAAAATTAATTTCTATTATGGCCGTTGCAGCTTTCATGTTGTCTATGAATGTTACTGCACAGGAGCCTAAGCAAAAAGCAAAAAAAGAGACAGCAAAAACGGAAAAATCATGTTCACCTGCAGAAAAAAAATCATGTGGTTCTGAAGCAAAATCAGGCGGATGCTGTTCATCTAAAAAAGCTACAGAAAAAAAAGCTGAGTAATTTTATACTACAAAAACTAAACGCCTCGATTTTATCGGGGCGTTTTTTTATGTAACAAATATTTCAATCTAATGTAACTCTTGTTACCGACAGCCGATTTTTGAGATCGTACTTTTGTTCGCAAATAAATTAAGTACGATGAAAAAAATCAAGTTAATATTAATTTTAAGTATTTTAATTGGAGTTGGAAGACTTCAAGCACAAGATACCTTGTCCATTTCAAAAAATGAGTTGTTGCAAAAAGTAATGGAGAAAAATCTCCAAATCAAAGCAACAGAAAAAGCATTCCAATCCGCTCGTGCCGATTATCGTCAGTCAAACGCACTCTTTTTGCCAAACATCAATGTTTCGCATACGGGTATTTCAACTACAAATCCCTTAATGGCTTTTGGTTCAAAATTAAATCAAGAGATTTTAACTGCCTCCGATTTTAATCCAGCATTGTTAAATGATCCTGCTAAAACGCAAAACTTCGCCACTCGAATAGAAGTGCAACAACCATTGATAAATTTAGATGGTTTATACGGTCGTCAAGCTGCTAAAGCAAAAATGGATGCTTTTCAATTGCAAACCGAACGCACTAAAGAGTATTTAGAACTTGAAGTTTCAAAAGCCTTTATGCAATTGCAATTGGCATATAAAGCAGTTACCGTTTTAGAAAAAGCAAATTCAACAGCGCGAGGAAACTTAAAACTAGTTGAAAACTATTTCAAAAATGGCATGTTGCAAAAAACAGATTTGTTAAACGTGCAAGTTCGTGTAAATGAAATTACCAATCAATTGCAGTATGCCAAATCGAATGTACAAAATGCATCCGATTATTTAGCTTTTCTTTTAAATGAAGATATGGCTAAAAAAACCTACAAACCAGCTGAAAATTTAGAAAATTCAATCGCTATTGAAAGTATGAATACAACAATTTCTGATTCCAGAAAAGATATTCAAGCGATGCAAAAATCTTCGGAAGCATACAAAAAAATGCTACAATCTTCAAAATTCGGATTCCTACCTCGATTGAATGCTTTTGGAAGTTATGAATTATATGACCAAAATATTTTTGGAACTTCAGCAAAAGGTTATGTAGTAGGTGCGCAATTATCTTGGAATGTTTTTGACGGATTTAAATCTTTTGGAAAAACACAAAAAGCAAAAGCTGATTTTGAAAAAGCTGAAATTGAAACCGAACAATATAAAAAACAAAGCCAATTAGAATTAAGTAAAACCAATCGTCAATTAGTAGACGCTGAAAACAAAGTGAATTTATCCAAATTAGCCTTTGAACAATCGCAAGAAGCTTTTAGAATTCGTCAAAATAGATTCACACAAGGATTAGAAAAAACAACCGACTTATTACTAGCTGAAACGCAAATGGCACAAAAAGAATTAGAACATTTACAAGCTGTTTTCGAATATAACTTTACCAAACAATACGTTCAATTTTTAACGAAATAAATGTCAAGAACAAGTTCAATTACAAGTTCAAACTTAAAATTTAATAATATGAAAAAAATAATAACAGTAGTAACAATCGCATCACTAATCTTAACTTCTTGTGGAAGTGATAAAAAAGAAAATGTAACGAATTTACCAGCAGTATCTGTTCAAGTATCTGGAAATACTGAAAATTCAAACAGAACATATATAACAGCAAGTGGTAAAATCGAATCGGAAAATAGTGCGAATCTTAGCACAAGAATGATGGGTTATGTAACCAAAGTGAATGTAAAAGTGGGACAAAATGTTTCAGCTGGACAACTTTTGGTAAGCATCAATAATACTGATTTACAAGCAAAAAAAGCACAAGTGGATGCGTCTATCACACAAGCAACTGCGGGTTATAATAATGCTAAGAAAGATTATGATCGTTTTGTGAATTTGTTTGCACAACAATCGGCTTCACAAAAAGAATTAGACGATATGACTGCACGATACGAAATGGCAAAAGCAGGTTTGGAGGCGGCAAAACAAATGCGTAATGAAGTGATGGCGCAGTTTTCGTATTCAAATATTACCGCTCCCTTTTCAGGAACAGTTACTAATACGTTTGTAAAAGAAGGTGATATGGCTAATCCAGGAATGCCTTTAGTAAGTATTGAAGGTGCTTCAAGATTACAAGTAACCGCAATGGTTTCAGAAAGCGATATTTCCAATGTAAAAAATGGAATGCCTGTAAAAATTAATGTAAAATCCTTAAACAAGGAAGTAACAGGAAAAGTATCCGAAGTGAGTTTGTCAGCAAAAAACACAGGTGGACAATATTTGGTGAAAGTAACTTTGGACAAAATGGATAAACAAATTTTATCTGGAATGTTTGTTAACGTGCAATTTCCAACGGCTAAAAAAGAAGTAACTGCTGTGAAATCGGACGTAGTTATGATTCCTGAAAGCGCATTAGTAAGACAAGGTCAATTATCAGGAATTTATACTATTGGGAATGATAATGTAGCTATTTTAAGATGGTTGCGTATTGGTAAAACATTTGGCAATCAAGTAGAAGTGTTATCAGGATTAACAGCAGACGAACAATACATCGTTTCAGCTGAAGGAAAATTATTTAACGGAGCTAAAGTTCAATTAGCCAATTAATCAATTAGCCAATATGTCAATTAATTGGCACATCAACACATTGTCTCATTAACAAATTAGAATCATGCAAGAAGGTATATCAGGTAAAATAGCCAATTTTTTCATCAACTCAAAACTAACCATTTTATTAATGGTAGCGTTGATGATAATTGGTACTTACAGTTCGTTCTTAATTCCTAGAGAAGAAGAACCACAAATTAATGTTCCAATGGCCGACGTAATGGTGGGGTATCCAGGGGCAAGTCCAAGTGAAGTGGAAAGCAGAGTGATTAAGCCACTTGAAAAAATAATTTCAAACATTAAAGGTGTTGAACACATTCATAGTATGGCAATGAACGGTCAAGCCATGATGGTAGTACAGTTTTATGTAGGACAAAATAGTGAAGATTCCTATGTGAAATTATATGACGAATTGATGAAACATCAAAATATGTTTCCTCAGGGAGTATATCAACCCATGGTAAAAACACGTGCTATTGATGATGTTCCTATGTTGGGATTAACGCTTTGGAGCGAAAAATATGATGATTTTCAATTGCGTCAAATAGCCGAAGAAGTTACTTCGGAAGTTGAAAAAGTAAAAGATGTTGCTATTACCAAAGAAATTGGAGGAAGAACCCGCGAATTAAAAGTAGTTTTAGACAAAGATAAAATGGCTGAAAATGGGGTAGATGCTTTAAGCATTATGCAGATGATTCAAGCCAATAATGGAAGTTCGCAATCTGGGAGTTTTGTTCAAAATGACACAGAATATTTAGTTACAACTGGTAAATTTTTAAGTACTTCTGAAGATGTAGAAAATTTGGTAGTGGGCGTAAACAACAACATGCCAGTTTATTTAAAACAAGTTGCAGCTATTCAAGATGGGCCACAAACACCAAAGAATTATGTGTCTTTTGGATACGGAAAAGCGAATGAAAAATTTGCTAAAAACAATTCGGAATATCCAGCGGTAACCATTTCTATTGCAAAAGTAAAAGGTGCCGATGCAATGAAAATTTCTGAGAAAATTTTAGAAAGAGTTGATGCGTTAAAGAAAACAATTATTCCATCAGATGTTCATGTTGAAGTTTCTCGAAATTATGGAGAAACAGCATCGCATAAAGTAGGTGAGTTGTTGTTGCATTTAGGTGTGGCTATTATTGCTGTAACCGTTTTAGTAATGCTAGCCATGGGCTGGAGAGGCGGATTAGTGGTGTTTTTCTCTGTGCCATTAACGTTTGCTTTGACATTATTTAGTTACTATTTATTAGGATATACTTTAAATAGAATTACGCTTTTTGCTTTAGTATTTGTAGTAGGAATCGTGGTGGACGACAGTATCATTATTGCCGAAAATATGCATAGGCATTTCAAAATGAAGCGACTCCCTTTCAAACAAGCCGCTATTTATGCGATTAATGAAGTAGGAAATCCAACCATTTTAGCAACCTTCACTGTAATTGCTGCTATTTTACCAATGGCATTCGTGTCTGGAATGATGGGGCCTTACATGAGTCCGATGCCAATTGGTGCTTCGATTGCAATGATATTATCGTTGTTTGTGGCTTTGACTGTTACACCTTATTTGGGTTACCATTTATTACACGAAAAAGACGAGCAAGAACACAAAGAAGAAGAAGGTTTAGAAACGTCTTGGATTTATAAAATTTACAAAAAAATTGAAGAACCGCTTTTAGATAATTCTAAAAAACGTAATCTAATGTTTTTGATTACAGGTGTGTTGTTAATGGGTTCGGTTTTGATGTTCTTTACGAAATCGGTGGCTGTAAAAATGTTGCCTTTTGATAATAAAAACGAATTCCAAGTCGTAATCGATATGCCAGAAGGAACTACGTTAGAACGAACAGCAGCGGTTACGAAAGAAATTGCGCAATATCTTTCAACGGTTCCAGAAGTGGTAGATTATCAAAATTACATAGGTGCATCGGCTCCGATAACTTTCAATGGTTTGGTGCGTCATTATGATATGCGTGGCGGAAGCAATATGGCAGATATTCAAGTGAATTTATTGCATAAAGAAGATCGTGATTTACAAAGTCATGATATTGCAAAAATCGTTCGTCCACAGGTTCAAAAAATCGCTAAAAAATATGGCGCTAATGTAAAAATAGTTGAAGTACCGCCTGGACCTCCAGTATTGTCAACTTTAGTTGCTGAGGTGTATGGACCTAATTATGATGACCAAATCAAAGTGGCAAATCAAGTAAAAACGATTTTGGAAACTACCTCAGATGTGGTTGATACCGATTGGATGGTGGAGGCACCACAAGTTGAATACAAATTGGAAGTGGACAGAGAAAAAGCCATGTTAAATGGAATCGCTCCGCAGCAAGTAGTAGGTAATTTGACCTATTTGTTAAGAGAAATGCCAGTTTCTAATTTATACGATGAACGTTCAAATAATCCTGTTGGAATTACACTTTCATTAGAAGACAAAGACAAAACTTCGATTCAAGATATTCAAAATTTGAAAATCAAAGGCAGTCGTGGTAATGTAGTTCCAGTGAGTGATTTGGTAAAAGTTACCACAGATACATTACAAAATACTATTTATCGTAAAGACCAAAAACGCGTGGTGTATGTTTTAGCTGATATGGCGGGAGCATTAGAAAGTCCGGTGTATGCGATTTTAGGAATGAATGAGAAGTTAGAAAAAATGCAATTGCCAAAAGGATATAAAGTAAACGAATTGTACATGGATACGCCATCTGATGAAAGTGATTTCACGGTAAAATGGGATGGCGAATGGCAAATTACTTTAGAAGTATTCCGTGATTTAGGAGCTGCTTTCTTAGTCGTAATTATTGTAATTTATATGCTAATTGTGGGTTGGTTCCAAAATTTCAAAACCCCATTAGTAATGATGGTTGCCATTCCGTTATCATTAGTTGGAATTGTATTAGGACATTGGGTTTTAGGAGCATTCTTTACTGCAACTTCGTTCATTGGAATGATAGCCTTAGCGGGAGTAATGGTGCGGAATTCGGTGTTGTTAATTGACTTTATCGAAATTCGATTAAATGAAGGAATTTCAATCAAGCAAGCGATTATTGAGGCTGGAGCGGTAAGAACAACACCAATTCTATTAACCACTGGAGCAGTAGTAATTGGAGCATCTATCATCTTGTTTGACCCAATTTTCCAAGGATTAGCGATTTCTTTAGTTGCTGGAGCAATTGTTTCAACATTATTGACATTAATTGTAGTTCCATTGATTTACTACATTACGGAACGCAAAAAATGGGAGAAAAATAATTAATAAATAACCTGCAAGAACTACAATTCCTTGTATGTTTCTATAAAAAAACACTTATGAAATTAGTAATTATCACAGCAATATCAGAATTTGAAAATGATATCAAAAAGATGCTAAAAGGAGCAAAAGTAAAATCCTATTCCTACAAAGATGTAAAAGGATTTAGAGACACTTCAGATGAAAATATTGGAGACAATTGGTTTGGTTCAGAAATAAGTGAAACCGATTCAGTAGTTTTTTATGCTTTCATATTACAACAAAATTTAGATACTTTGTTTGATGAAGTATCCACGTTTAATAAAAATCAAAAATCTGTTTCTAAAGTGCATCTTGCAGTTCTTACAGTAGATCAATATAATTAAAAATAATAAAATTATGATAAATAGATTAATTAGAGCAATAGCAGGAACGTTTGTAATTCTTAGTGTGCTATTAGGTATGTATGTAAACGAAAACTGGTTTTGGTTTACCATTTTTGTGGGTGCTAATTTATTGCAATCTTCAATTACTAGATGGTGTTTAATGGAGGATATATTGCGAAAATTTGGTATAAAAGATTAGTTTTTTTAAATTAGCCTCTCTAACCTAAATAAAATTGTATGAAAAAGCTTAAATTGATTTCTATTTTGACCTTGATAGTTGTATTCAATGTGGCATCGATGTGCTCTGATGACGACAATTCTAATTCGGCCGCAGATCCATCTCCTGTAATAAATACGGTGACTTCTGGAACTTGGCGTATTACCTTATATCAAGACAGTGGTGTGAATGAAACGAATAATTATTCCAATTATATTTTCACGTTCAATACGAATGGGGTGTTAACAGCTGCTAATTCAACTTCTTATAATGGTACTTGGTCGGTAACGGCTAGCAATTCTAATGATGATAATCCGGATAACGATCTGGATTTCAATATTGCTTTTGTAACACCAGCTCCCAATGCCTTTACGGATGATTTAACAGACGATTGGGATGTAATAAGTTATACCGCAAATCGCATCCAATTGATCGATGTAAGTGGTGGCAACGGAGGAACCGACTACTTGACTTTTGAAAAAAATTAATAAAGATGTTAAATAAAAAACCAGCTGTAAATGCTGGTTTTTTATTTAAAACATTAGACTATCTCTTGATAATACTTACAGCAGTTCCTGTTATTGTAACTATAACATAGTTACTAGTTGTTAGTTCAATATCCACATTAATTCCTACCACTGCATTAGCATTTAATTGTGTTGCATTTGATTTGAGTTGCTCAAAGGCTTGTTCTTTGACTTCAGTCACGCTATCGCTTATTCCGGCGTAATATTTTTGCATGTTAAAAGTCATTTTCATTTTTTGCATATTTACAGCTGTACCAGAAACAATACCCTTATATTCTGCAATACTAAATCCATCAACGGAATTGGTTGTAGTTAAAATCATGTGACTGTAATTTTAGTTTGAATTTTTTAACATTAGACTAATAATTTTTTATTTGTTACATCTAATATTAATTTCGTTGAGAAGGATAATGCTGAAAAATTAATTATAGTCCCTAGAATATTCTGAATTATTTTTCATAATACAATTTACTACTTTGCGACTTTATAACTTTATCTTATCTTTGCATCTCATTACACAAATTCAGAATTATGTTTGATAATTTAAGCGATAAGTTAGATAAAGCCCTTCATCTATTAAAAGGTCATGGTAAAATTACCGATGTCAATGTTGCCGATACCTTAAAAGAAGTACGTAGAGCTTTATTAGATGCCGACGTGAACTTCAAAATTGCAAAAGATTTTACCACCCGAGTAAAAGACAAAGCAATTGGAGAAAACGTATTGACTACTTTACAACCCGGACAATTAATGGTTAAAATCGTGAAAGACGAGTTGACCGAATTAATGGGTGGTGATGCTGCTGGAATCAATCTTTCAGGAAATCCTTCTGTAATTTTAATGTCGGGTTTACAAGGTTCGGGTAAAACAACCTTTTCTGGTAAATTAGCCAACTTTCTAAAAACAAAAAAGAACAAGAAACCCTTATTAGTAGCCTGTGATATCTATCGTCCTGCGGCAATTAATCAGTTGCATGTAGTAGGAGGTCAAATAGGTGTTGAGGTGTATTCAGAACCCGAAAATAAAAATCCGGTTGAGATTGCTCAAAACGCTATCAAGCATGCGAAAGCTAATGGATTCAATGTAGTCATTGTCGATACGGCCGGTCGTTTGGCAGTGGATGAGGAGATGATGAACGAAATTGCCAATGTACATAAAGCCATTCAGCCCGAGGAAACATTATTTGTGGTGGATGCCATGACGGGTCAAGATGCTGTTAATACGGCAAAAGCTTTCAATGATCGTTTGAACTTTGACGGTGTTATCTTAACCAAATTAGATGGTGATACCCGAGGTGGAGCTGCTATTTCGATTAAATCTGTAGTGAATAAACCCATTAAATTCATCGGAACTGGTGAAAAAATGGAAGCGATCGATGTATTCTATCCAAACCGTATGGCGGATAGAATCTTGGGAATGGGAGATGTTGTTTCCTTAGTAGAACGAGCGCAAGAACAATACGACGAAGAAGAAGCTCGCAAATTGCAAAAGAAAATTGCTAAAAACGAATTTGGTTTTGATGATTTCCTAGCACAAATCCAGCAAATCAAAAAAATGGGGAACATGAAAGACCTTGTTGGGATGATTCCTGGAGCCGGAAAAGCATTGAAGGATGTTGAAATTGAAGACGATGCATTCAAACATATCGAAGCCATTATACACTCTATGACGCCTGAAGAGCGAAGCAAACCTTCACTTTTAGATGTAAAACGCAAAACCAGAATCGCAAAAGGGTCAGGAAGAAAAATTGAAGAAGTTAATCAATTGATGAAACAATTTGACCAAATGAGTAAAATGATGAAGATGATGCAAGGTGGTGGTGGAAAAAATTTGATGAAAGCTATGGGCGCCATGAAAGGTGGTATGCCAAGAATGTAAATTAGCGTTTAAGGGTAAACTTTAAGCCTTTTTTTAATATACTAACTATTCGTTTTAGGGAACACACAACTAAACATCCTAGAACAATAAACCTAAAAAAACAAATGCAACTATTAGACGGAAAAAAAGTATCGGAAGATATTAAAAATGAAATTGCTGCTGAAGTAGCTCAAATGAAAGCAAAAGGCGAAAAAGTACCGCATTTAGCTGCAATTATTGTAGGTAATGATGGTGCTAGTTTGACTTATGTGGGGAGTAAAGTAAAATCGTGCGAACGCGTAGGATTTGAATCGACACTCATCAAATTGCCCAGCACAACTACAGAAATTGAGTTGCTGAAAAAGATCAAAGAACTCAATGAAAATGATGCCATTGACGGATTCATAGTTCAGTTGCCTTTGCCCAAACAAATCGATACCCAAAAAATTATTGAGGCCATAGATCCAAGCAAAGATGTAGACGGATTCCATCCTGAAAATTTTGGTAAAATGGCACTTGATATGTCAACTTTTATTCCAGCAACTCCGTTTGGAATCTTAGAATTACTAGAACGCTATAATGTGCCTACAGATGGAAAACATACGGTAGTTATAGGAAGAAGTCACATTGTAGGTCGTCCTATGGGAATTTTAATGGGGAGAAAAGGATTTCCTGGAAATTCTACAGTAACCGTAACACACAGTCATTCCAAAAATATCAACCAAATAACCTCACAAGCCGATATCATCATTTCTGCATTAGGTGTTCCTAACTTCTTGAAAGCCGAAATGGTTAAAGATGATGTAGTTGTTATCGACGTAGGAATTACGCGTGTAGAAGATGAAACCGCTGAGAAAGGATACCGAATTGTAGGTGATGTCGATTTTGAAAACGTATCCAAAAAAGCGTCATTCATTACTCCAGTTCCAGGAGGAGTAGGGCCTATGACCATCGCAATGTTGTTAAAAAACACCTTATTGGCTAGAGAGCAAAGACGTCACAAATAAAAAAAAGACCTGAATTTTTCAGGTCTTTTTTTTATTTCTTTCTGTAATCTGAAGTAAAAAACAATTCTACCGATGGGTATTTCTGCTGCGTCATTTGGATCGAGAAATCACTATCGGCTAAGAAAACCAATTGTCCGTATTTATCGGTTCCCATGAATTTTTGTTTCACTCGTTTAAATTCGGCAAATTCTTCGTTTTTAGGATCTAAAGGTTTTACCCAGCAGGCTTTGTAAGCTGGAAAAGTTTCGTAGGTACATTTAGCGCCGTATTCGTGCTCCAATCGGTATTGAATAACTTCGTATTGTAAAGCACCCACAGTACCAATAACTTTTCTACCGTTCATTTCTAAGGTAAACAACTGCGCAACCCCTTCGTCCATTAATTGGTCTACCCCCTTTTCAAGTTGTTTGGCTTTTAACGGATCGGCATTGTTGATGTATCTAAAATGTTCGGGTGAAAAACTCGGAATCCCCTGAAAATTCATTTTTTCCCCTTCGGTTAACGTATCACCAATTTTAAAATTTCCGGTATCGTGCAATCCCACAATGTCACCCGGGTAGGAAATGTCTACGATTTCTTTTTTTTCTGCAAAAAAGGCATTCGGACTAGAGAATTTCATATTTTTTCCTTGTCGCACGTGCAAATAGGGTTTGTTTTTTTCAAAAGTACCCGAAACGATCTTCACAAAAGCCAAACGGTCTCTGTGCTTGGGGTCCATATTGGCATGAATTTTAAAAACAAAACCGCTTAATTTTTCCTCTTCAGGTTTTACCAATCGGGTATCGGATTCTTTAGCACGCGGTGTTGGGGCGATTTCAATAAAACAATCCAACAATTCGCGCACACCAAAATTGTTTAATGCCGATCCAAAAAATACAGGTTGTAAATCACCACTTAAATAGTCTTCAACTGAAAAAGCGGGATAAACTTCTTCAATCAACTCTAATTCTTCTCGTAATCTATTGGCCGGTTTTTCACCAATTATTTTTTCAAGTTCTGGATTATGAATATCATTAAAAGCAATTGTTTCTTCAATGTTTTTGCGACTATCGCCCTCAAATAAATTAATGTTTTTCTCCCATATGTTATATATTCCTTTGAAATCATACCCCATACCAATTGGGAAACTTAATGGTGTTACTCGAAGTTTTAATTTTTGTTCTACTTCATCCATCAAGTCAAAAGCATCTTTACCTTCACGGTCCAATTTATTGATGAAAACTATCATTGGAATGTTACGCATGCGACATACTTCTACTAATTTTTCGGTTTGCTCTTCCACTCCTTTAGCCACGTCGATAACTACAATAACACTATCTACAGCGGTTAAGGTTCTAAAGGTGTCTTCCGCAAAATCCTTGTGCCCTGGCGTATCTAAAATATTGATTTTTTTATCTTTATACAAAAAGGCTAACACCGATGTTGCCACCGAAATCCCTCTTTGACGCTCAATCTCCATAAAATCGGAAGTAGCTCCTTTTTTTATCTTGTTGCTTTTTACCGCACCGGCTTCCTGAATTGCTCCTCCAAAAAGTAATAATTTTTCTGTAAGAGTGGTTTTTCCGGCATCGGGATGTGATATAATTCCAAAAGTGCGTCTTCTTCCTATTTCTTCAATAAAACTCATGTGTGATAAATTTTTGCAAAAGTAACTATTTTGGAGAATTTTCTGTTAATACTCGGGTATAAATGTTGTGGAATACTAATGAATTGTTATTTTTGTAGATTACAAACCAAATGCACTTTACTATGAGAATTACTCGTTTGCTTTTTTTTGTTTTTTTACTCACACCTTATGTGGTTTTAGCGCAAACTAAAGACGTTTTATTCACGATCGATAGCCATCCGTATTATACCGATGAATTTGTAAGGGTTTACAATAAAAATTTGGATTTGGTGAAAGACGATTCCCAAAAGAACTTAGACAATTATCTTGAATTGTATATCGGTTATAAATTAAAAGTTGAAAAAGCGTATAAAATTGGTTTGCAAAACGGTGCCAATTATCAAAATGAATTAAAATCATATCGCACACAACTTTCCAAAAACTATTTGAGTGATTCAAAGGTTACAAATGAATTAGTTCAGGAAGCCTACGACCGTCTGCTTCAAGAAATTCGTGCGTCACATATTTTGGTTTTAGTTGACGAAAATGCAGCTCCAGAGGATACCTTGAAAGCGTATCAAAAAATTACAGACATCAAAAAACGAATTGAGTCGGGTGAAGATTTTATAAAGGTGGCCCAACAGTTTTCTGAAGATCCTTCTGTAAAAGAAAACAATGGTGATTTGGGGTATTTTTCAGCGTTCCGAATGGTGTATCCTTTTGAGAATGCGGCTTTTTCTACTTCGGTTGGAAAGGTATCAAAGGCCTTTCGTACCCGATTTGGTTATCATATTGTAAAAGTAGTTGATAAACGAGCGAATCGAGGTGAGGTGACTGTAGCACATATCATGATTCTTAAGCCAGCTTCAGTAAGTGATAAGCCAAGTCCAAATCCTGAAGACAAAGCTAAAGTGACAATTGAAGATATTTACAAAAAAATTCAGCAAGGCGAATCCTTCGAAAGTTTAGCGCAGCAATTTTCGGAAGACAAATCTTCGGCTCCTAAAGGGGGAGTTTTGCAACGTTTTGGTTCTGGCCAATTGAGCTCGGAGGAATTTGAAAACGTCGCTTTCTCACTCAAAAATATAAATGATATTTCAGCGCCATTCCAGTCGCAATTTGGTTGGCACATTATCAAATTAATAGAAAAGCATACCGTTCGAACCCTGGCTGATATGAAAACTGAATTAGAGGAAAAAGTCAAAAAAGATGAGCGTTCTTTGTTGATTTCAAATTCTTTAGCAAAAAAATTACGAAGCACCTATTCGTTAAGTAAAGACCAAAAAGCTCTCGCTGCGGTTAAAAAAATACTTACCAATGATTTTTATGCACAAACATGGGAAGTGCCTTCAAATAGTAAAGATTTTGAAAAGCCCATTCTAGTTATTAATAAAAAGAAAAGTATTGCAGTAACTCCGTTTTTAAATTTTATACAAGCCCAACAGAAATCTAATTTAAAAATCAAACCACTCAGTAAATTGGTGGATGTTTTGTTCGAAAAATTTATCGATGAGCAAGTAACGGCTTATTATAATGAAAATCTTGAAAATGAGTTTCCGGAATTCAGATATGTAATGGATGAATATCGCGATGGTCTGCTGTTGTTTGATTTAATGGATCGTGAAATTTGGACCCGAGCAAAATCGGATACGATTGGAATTCAGGACTTTTATAAAAATCATTTAGTGAACTACCAATGGAAAAAACGCTTTGGTGTTGATATTTTATCTTCTACTGATCAATCAGTTATTGAAAAAGCCAAGCAATTGATGAAAAAAGGGAAGTCGTTAGAAGTTATTAAAGAAAAATTAAATACCGAAGGTAAGGTAAATATTATGCTGAAATCGGGTGTTTTTGAAGAAGATGATGCTTTATTGTCTTCCTTTAAAAACGTGACGAAAGGTGTTTCGGGTATAGTTTTAAAAGATAATTATTATTTCATTTTGAATGTTACAGAAGTAAAAGAGGCCGGACCCAAGCTGTTTACCGAATGCAAAGGGAAAGTCATGAGCGATTACCAACAATTTTTAGAAAGCAATTGGGTTAACGAACTCAAAAAAGAATTTGAGGTAAAAATACAACCTGACGTGTTTGCATCCATAAAGAAACAACTGCAGCAATAAATGAAATTTTGGTGTTCCATAATGTTGTTATTTACAGTAGTTGCTTCGTGCGATTATTTTAGCGCACCCAAAGAACCCAAGGCTGTTGCTCGAGTAGGTAAAAACTATTTATATCAAGAAGATATTTTGGATGTAGTTCCGAAAGGAACCTCTAAAAAAGATAGTATAGCTATTGTAAAGGCATTCATCAATCAATGGGCCACACAAAAATTACTTTTTGAAGCAGCTGAGCGCAATTTGAGCAATGATAAAGTGGCCGAATACAATGCATTGATGGAGCAATATAAAGTAGATTTGTATACCAAAGCCTATATTGAAGAGTTGGTGATTCGACAAGTAGATACGCTTGTTACTGAGGAACAAATTGTTACCTATTACAATAGTAACAAACAATATTTCAAAAATGCATCGGAGTTGGTAAAATTGCGCTACATTAATTTAGTTAAAGAAAATCCAAAATTTGCAAAAATTAAAGCAAAGTTTACTTCCTTTACCAAAAAAGATCAAAGAGCGCTAGAACAGTTGTCGGTGCAGTTTAAAAGTTATGCTTTTAATGATTCTATATGGGTGGATATCAATCAAGTATATGAAAAATTACCATTTTTAACAATAGAAAACAAAAACACGTATATTTCAAATGGAAGTAATTTTCAATACTCAGATGCTACAACCCTTTGGTTAGTTAAAGTAAATAAAGTATTGCCAAAAGATAGTGCGACACCTTTAGAATTTTTAAAGCCTACGCTGAAACAAATTATCATCAATAATAGAAAATTAGAATTAGTTAAAACCATAGAAAAAGAGATCACCAATGACGCAATTAATGATAAAAAATATGAAATTTATAAATAAAACATTTCTTCTAAGCCTTTTATTAGTAGTAACTTCAGTATCCTTTGCTCAAAAGAGAGAGAAAGTAGATGGCGTTATAGCCGTTGTTGGCGATTATATAGTTTTAGATTCTGATATTGATTTGGAATACATTCAATTGAAAGCACAAGGTGTAGATACAAAAAATATAAGCCGTTGCGAACTTTTCGGAAAACAGTTAGAAGATAAATTGTATGCACATCAAGCCATTCAAGATAGTATTGTGGTTACAGATGCCGAAGTAAATAGCTACATGAGCGAACAACTTGATGCAATGATTGAGCAAATAGGTTCGCTCGACAAAGTAATAAAATTTTACAAAAAGAAAAACGAAGAGGATTTTCGTAGTTACTTTTTTGATATCATTAAATTGAATAAATTGACTTCTCAAATGCAAAAAAAGATTGTAGATGAAGTGACCATTACACCAGAAGAGGTTCGAAACTTCTTTAAAAATATTCCAGTAGCTGAAATTCCAACCTTTGGTGCCGAAATGGAAGTGGCGCAAATTGTTATTAAACCCGCTATTACAGAAGACGAGAAGAAACGCGTTATTGAAAAACTAAAAGAAATTCGTGAAGATGTGTTGAATGGATCTAGTTTTTTTAGCAAAGCTGTGTTGTTTTCTGAAGATCCTGGTTCTAGCTCTACAGGGGGGTTTTATAAAATGAATCGTAAAACAGCGTTCGTAAAAGAGTTTAAAGATGTTGCTTTTAGTTTGGCTGAAGGTGAAATATCAGAACCATTCGAAACTGAATTTGGCTACCATATAATCATGGTAGAAAAAATAAAAGGTCAAGAGGTAGAGTTGCGTCACATTTTAATTTCTCCCAAAGTTTCGTCACAAGCGGTTAAAGATGCTAAGGCAAAAATTGAGGGTATCCGTCAAAAGATTTTGAATAAAGAAATTTCGTTTGCAGATGCAGCAAAATCTTCCTCTGATGAAAAAGAGACCCGAAACAATGGCGGCGTTTTGTTAAATCCTAGAACGATGGAACCACGATTTGAATTGACAAAAATGGATCCGGCGCTCTATGCACAAGTATCTGAGTTAAAAGACGGGGAAGTTTCCATGCCTATTTTAGATCAAGAACGTGGCGGCGGTCAATTTTATAAAATTGTAACCATCAATAACAGATTTGAAGAGCACCAAGCTGATTTTTCAAAAGATTACATCAAAATTAAAGAGTTGGCACTTCGCGATAAACAAATCAAAGAAATTGCAAAATGGACCGAAGAAAAAATTAAGGAAACTTACATTAAAATCAACGAAGAATACAAGGATTGTGAATTTGCAAATAATTGGTTGAAAAAATAATCAATAAACCCTTTGAATTTTCAGAGGGTTTTTTGTTATTTTAGGCGTTTAAAAATTAATATACAATTCAGTATTCTTAATACGAAAATCAATATGTCAGACGTAGCAGCTATTCAAGAATTAGTTCAAAAACAACTCGCTTTAAAGCAAGAAATTGCAAAAGTAATTGTAGGTCAAGATGAAGTAGTCCACCAAATTATAACCAGTGTTTTTGCAGGCGGTCATGCTTTATTAGTTGGTGTGCCCGGTTTGGCCAAAACATTAATGGTAAATACCATTTCTAAAGCTTTGGGATTGGATTTTAAGCGCATACAGTTTACACCCGATTTAATGCCCTCTGATATTTTAGGTAGTGAAATTTTAGATGAAAATCGTCATTTTAAATTTATTAAAGGACCAATTTTTACCAACATACTTTTGGCAGATGAAATCAACAGAACTCCTCCAAAAACGCAAGCTGCACTATTAGAAGCTATGCAAGAGCGAGCAGTTACTGTAGCGGGCCATCATTATGCTTTAGATTTGCCTTATTTTGTATTGGCTACCCAAAACCCAATTGAGCAAGAAGGTACGTATCCTTTGCCTGAAGCACAATTGGATCGATTTATGTTTGCTATAAAACTAGACTATCCTAGTTTTCAAGAAGAAGTAGATGTGGTAAAAGCAACTACTTCCAATCTGAAACCAGAAGTAAATGCTTTGTTTACTGCTCAGGAAATTATAGATTTTCAACAGGTAATTCGTAAAATACCAGTTGCCGATAATGTTATTGAATATGCGGTTTCTTTAGTTAGTAAAACCCGTCCCGATAATCCCTTAGCGACTGATTTTATTAAAACCTATATCGATTGGGGTGCCGGTCCCAGAGCCTCGCAAAATTTAATTTTAGCAGCAAAAACAAATGCAGCGTTACAGGGTAAATTTTCTCCAGACATTGAGGATGTTCAAGCTGTTGCTGTAGGAATATTACGCCATAGAATTGTAAAAAATTACAAAGCAGATGCCGAAGGTATAACAGAAGAAACAATTATTGAAAAATTATTTTAAGACTTTTTTTGCATTAAATAAGACTGTTTTTTGATAATTTTTCAATACTTAATTTTAAAATTACGAATTATCTATTAAAATCGCATATTATTTTGTTTTATTGAAATATTAATAGTAAAACATAAATTTTACCATTAATAATTCTTTCAATTAGGCAATTTATTATAAATTTTTAAATCTCATTAAGATTTATTAAATTTGTAGCACAAAAGAATACAAATACAATTTAATTATTTTATAATACACATCAAGTAATGAATCTTTATAACGAATACATTAAAGAAATTGAAGAGCGAAAAGGGCAAGGATTACATCCAAAACCTATTGATAATGCTGAATTATTAAGCGAAATTATCGCACAGATAAAAGAGGAAAACAGTCCCAATCGAAAGGATTGTTTACACTTTTTTATATACAATACGTTGCCAGGTACGACTAGCGCTGCCGGTAAAAAAGCTTATTTTTTAAAGGATATTATTTTAGGAAAAGAAGTAGTAAGTGAAATTACACCTGCTTTTGCTTTAGAATTATTATCGCACATGAAAGGTGGAACTTCAATTGAAGTGCTACTCGATATAGCGCTTGGTACATACGAAACAATTGCCAGAGAAGCTGCGGAAGTACTTAAAAATCAAGTATATTTATACGAAGCTGATACCGATCGATTGAAAGCGGCCTACACAAATGGGAATGCCATTGCTAAAGAAATTTTGGAGAGTTATGCACAAGCTGAGTTTTTTACAAAATTACCAGCAGTTCCTGAAGAAATCCAAGTGGTGACCTTCATTGCAGGTGAAGGAGATATTTCTACTGATTTGTTATCTCCTGGTAATCAGGCACACTCACGATCTGACCGTGAATTACATGGTAAATGTATGATTACTCCTCAAGCACAAGATGAGATTAAAGTTCTCCAGGCGCAACATCCCGATAAAACAGTTATGTTGATCGCCGAAAAAGGAACTATGGGTGTGGGATCTTCTCGTATGTCGGGGGTAAACAACGTGGCGCTTTGGACAGGAAAACAAGCGAGTCCATATATTCCATTTGTTAATATTGCACCAATTGTTGGGGGTACCAATGGTATTTCTCCCATCTTCCTTACCACAGTTGATGTAACGGGTGGAATCGGAATTGATTTGAAAAACTGGGTAAAGAAAGTTGATGAAAAAGGAAATCCTGTTCGAGATGGAAATGGGGACCCTGTTTTAGAGCATGCTTATTCTGTTGCTACAGGAACGGTATTGACGATCAATACAAAAACAAAAAAATTATACAACGGCTCGCAAGAGTTAATTGATATTTCAAGATCTTTCACGCCACAAAAAATGGAATTTATCAAAGCGGGCGGTTCTTATGCCATAGTTTTTGGTAAAAAAATTCAAACATTTGCTTGCAAAGTTTTAGGAATTGATATTCCAACAGTATTTGCGCCATCTAAAGAGGTTTCGCATGATGGTCAAGGGCTTACAGCTGTTGAAAAAATCTTCAATAGAAATGCGGTAGGAACCACTCCAGGTAAAATTTTGCATGCTGGTTCTGATGTTCGTGTGGAAGTAAATATTGTGGGTTCTCAAGATACAACGGGATTAATGACTGCTCAAGAATTAGAATCAATGGCAGCCAAAGTGATTTCGCCTATCGTTGATGGTGCGTATCAATCGGGTTGTCATACTGCTTCGGTTTGGGATAAAAAAGCACAAGCCAATATTCCAAAATTGATGCAATTCATGAACGACTTCGGTTTGATTACTGCACGCGATCCAAAAGGAGTATACCATCCAATGACTGACGTTATTCATAAAGTATTGAACGATATAACCATCGATGAATGGGCCATTATCATTGGTGGTGATTCACATACTAGAATGTCAAAAGGGGTAGCCTTTGGAGCCGACTCTGGTACTGTAGCACTAGCTCTTGCTACAGGCGAAGCTTCGATGCCTATTCCAGAATCTGTTAAAGTTACCTTTAAAGGAACCATGAAATCGTATATGGATTTCCGTGATGTAGTTCACGCTACTCAAGCGCAAATGCTACATAAATTTGGTGGTGAGAATGTTTTTCAAGGTAGAATTATTGAAGTGCATATTGGAACATTAACAGCCGATCAAGCGTTTACATTTACCGATTGGTCAGCCGAAATGAAAGCAAAAGCTTCTATTTGTATTTCTGAAGATGACACATTAATTGAGTCGTTAGAAATTGCAAAAGGCAGAATTCAAATCATGATTGATAAGGGAATGGATAATGCTACTAAAGTACTTCAAGGTCTTATCAATAAAGCGAATAAGAGAATTGAAGAAATTAAAACAGGAGATAAACCTGCTTTACGCCCTGATGCTAATGCAAAATATTATGCTGAGGTAGAAATAGACTTAGATATTATCAATGAGCCTATGATTGCTGATCCAGATGTAAATAATAAAGATGTTTCTAAACGATATACGCACGATACCATTAGACCGCTTTCTTTTTATGGTGGAACAAAAACTGTAGATTTAGGATTTATCGGATCTTGTATGGTACACAAAGGTGATATGAAAATATTAGCGCAAATGCTAAAAAATATTGAAAAACAAGAAGGTAAAGTGGAATTTAAAGCACCATTAGTAGTTGCGCCACCTACTTACAATATTGTTGACGAATTAAAAGAAGAAGGTGACTGGGAAGTATTGCAAAAATATTCAGGATTTGAATTTGATGATAATGCCCCTAAAGGAGCTGCACGTA
>NZ_JBILKB010000031.1:0-21413 GCF_044376915.1 Flavobacterium sp. | reverse complement strand
GTACCATTGAGCCTAATATAGGTGTGGTAAATGTTCCCGATCCACGTATTGCACGTTTAGAGGAATTGGTAAAACCAGAGCGTGTACAAATGGCAACTGTCGATATCGTAGATATTGCTGGATTGGTAAAAGGAGCCAGTAAAGGGGAAGGTTTGGGGAATCAATTCTTGGGAAACATTAGAGAATGTAATGCGATTATTCACGTTTTGCGTTGTTTTGATAACGATAATATTGTGCATGTGGATGGCAATGTAAATCCCATTCGTGATAAAGAAACCATCGATATCGAATTGCAATTAAAAGATTTAGAAACCGTAGAAAAACGTTTGGAAAAAACCAATCGTGCCGCAAAAACAGGCAATAAAGAAGCGCAGGCGGAAAAAGCTTTGTTGGATCGCATTCGCGAAACTCTTTTAGCTGGAAAATCTGCGCGTACAGTATTACCTCAAAATCAAGATGAGGTGGATTTGATGGAAGAATTTCAATTGATCACCACAAAACCGGTTTTATATGTATGCAACGTAGACGAAGCTTCGGCCGTAAACGGAAACAAATATGTAGACCAAGTACGCGAATTGGTAAAAGACGAACAAGCGGAGGTAATCATTCTTTCAGTTGGAGCAGAAGCTGATATTACTGAATTAGAAAGCTACGAAGAGCGTCAAATATTTTTAGAAGATATGGGATTGACCGAGCCAGGATCGGCGGTGTTGATTCGAGCAGCCTACAAGTTATTAAAATTACAAACCTATTTTACTGCGGGTGTTAAAGAAGTTCGCGCTTGGACGATTAACATTGGCGATACAGCACCAAAAGCAGCTGGCGTAATCCATACCGATTTTGAAAAAGGATTCATCCGTGCCGAGGTAATTGCTTTCGAAGATTTCTCAAATTATGGTTCGGAAGCCAAAGTTAAAGAAGCTGGAAAATTACGTGTGGAAGGAAAAGAATACATTGTCAAAGATGGCGATGTCATGCATTTCCGTTTTAACGTGTAATTACTTTTTAGCCTTGTAAATACTCATGTTTTGATCATAAATAGGGCTTTCTACATCAAGGAAGTCCAATACACTATGAAATACATGGTGCTGCGATAGTATTCCGTTGTTTTTTAGTTGATCAGTACCTTTGGATACCCAAACGATAAACGGAATGTCTAATTGTTCTTTAGGCGCAATACTAACGGGTAATCCATGCATGTATAAGTTTTTTTCTCCCAACGATTCTCCGTGATCCGAAAGGAAGAGCATGGTTGAATTGTATTCGGGCAATTGTTTTAAATCACCAATTAGGGTAGCGAGTATGTAATCGGTGTACAATATGGTATTGTCATACGCGTTGATCAATTCGTTTTGCGTACAATTTGCCAATTCTACACTGGTACAAACGGGTAAAAATTTATTGAATTTGGGTGGGTATTTTTTAAAGTAAGTGGGTCCGTGACTCGTACTGGTATGCAACACGACTAATATTTTATTCTTTTTACTGGCTAAAATTTGTTCTTTTAAACCTTTGAGCAATATTTCATCATAATTATATGAATCATCGTTGACTAGTTTTTTAAGCGCTTTTCGATCTTGAAAATTCTTTATTCGTACGGTTGGTTCGCCCCAGTTGGTCGTTCTCCAAATCACATCAATGTCTTTGTTTTTGAACAAGTAATTGGGTAATATTTCAAATAACTTTCCGGTATTTTTGTATTCTAATATGCATTTTACCCCCGCCGTTGTGTAGGTGGCGCAGGATTCTGCTTTATAGCTTTTTACGTTTTCTATTTTGGATAAAAGCGGATTGGTGTTTTTGGGATACCCATACAAAGAAAAATTCTGACTTCTAGCAGATTCTCCAATGACAAGAACAAAGATGGATTTTTCTTGGTTGGCTACTTTTGAAGCAGGCAAGGGTATTTGTTTTTCATTTTTTTGACTTTTGTGGTAGTAAAATCGTGATGTATTAACGACATACGACCACGGCATCACAAGCGCACCTAACGTCTTCGAGTTTTTATCAATCCAGAGCCAATTGGAGGAATTGGCAAACGCTAACGACAGTACAAAAAGAAGCGTCAATCCGATAGTAACCATGAATTTCTTGAATTTCACTTCTGGAATTGGTGTTTTTAGTAATAAAACACTAGGAAGTATACCCAAGAAAACAAGATAGATTACCATTTTGATAGATAAGAAACTGCTCGATTCTTCAAAATTGGTATTTAGAATGTTGCCAATCATGGTTTTGTCAATAATTACGCCATAGGTATTGATAAAATAGAGTGCAATGGCATTGATGAAGAAAAACAGGACGAGAATCCATTTTCCGACCTTTCGTAATATAAACAAACCAATATAAAACACTAAGGCATTTAAGATGATAAGTAAGATCGTAATACTGGATAATAGTACGATTCCGTTTATACTTGATAATTCGGCATTTTCACAAACAAATTTATAAAAAGGAAAATGATACAATATCAGATTTACGAGGCTAATATAAAGGGCTAAGAAATTTAATTTATTGATTTTTTTTAACATAAGATCGTAAGATTATTGACGAGGTAACTAGTAAAGCAATGATTGAGATGTAGTATATTACTAAATTATCTTCCAGTATTTTAAAAATAATAAGTACCATCCAAATAACCAACATCAACAGGTGTATAGGGCGGTATTTTTCATTTCCTATTGCACGCATCCAATTTACGGTATTGGTTATTTTAATTCCAATTACAGCAATACAAAAACCAATGATACAGCCAATGACAACATCCAGGGGGTAATGTGCGCCAACGCCAATTCGCGAACTTGCAATCAATAGGCCTGCTAAAGTAATCAGCAACGACCAAATCAATTTATTTTTATTCTTTTTAGGCATTAACGCAAATAATAAAACGGTAATAAAAACAAACGTTGCAATGGAGTGTCCAGAAGGGGTTGAGGTTTTGCCATACAGCGCTTTTCCGATAATCACAAAACAATCATTGTCCAGTACGGCTGCGGGTCTTGGGACTCCAAATATTTTTTTTAGCAAAGCACATGTTCCTAAAGAAATCAGCGATGAGGTAATGATAGCTTCCCAAAGTCTAGGGGCATAAATTATAAAAACAGTCAATAATGGAAAGGCAATTAGCGCATCACCCAATTGTGTGAGGTTGGTTTCTAAAACTTCAAAATGCGAAAGTTGCTTGTTTAAATAGATAAAGAGTTGCTTTTGAACAGCGATGTAATATTGGATGTTGTGGTTGTCATGATTCACAAGTACAAAAAAACAAAAAAACAAAAACAATACCGTTAAAGGTGCGATAAGGTGCCAAAATTTGAGGGCACTAAAATTAGCAATTACTTTGTTATTGAGTGAATTTTTATACAGCATGAAAATTAAAAGTGATAAAATATAACCAATTCTCACTACTGGGAATGGAAATAAAAATAAAAATTAATATTTTTTTATGTTTTAGTAGGGTAAATCAAAATAAATGCAAACAAATATAATAAATAATGTATTTCTTTAGTACTTCCTTTTCTTTTTTCTCCAAATGAGCTTTCTAAAGGCTTTTGGTCAGATAATGTTTGATAAATATGTCAATAAGTTATCGAAATGCTTCTTTTAATATTGTGTGATTTCCTCTATATTAGCACAAAATCCAAATTCTGTCTATGTTAGAACAAAATCAATATACCGAAGACAATATACGTTCCCTCGATTGGAAAGAACACATTCGTATGCGTCCCGGTATGTATATCGGAAAACTAGGTGATGGTTCGTCGCCCGATGATGGTATTTATATTTTATTAAAAGAAGTATTGGATAACTGTATCGATGAATTTGTCATGGGTGCCGGAAAAACCATCGAAGTTACCATTAAAGATAAACTGGTTACCGTTCGCGATTATGGCCGTGGTATTCCCTTAGGAAAAGTAGTTGATGTCGTTTCTAAAATGAATACGGGGGGTAAATACGATTCCAAAGCCTTTAAAAAATCAGTAGGTTTAAATGGGGTTGGAACCAAAGCTGTCAATGCACTTTCCAATTATTTCCGAGTGGAATCGGTACGTGATAACCAACAAAAAGCAGCCGAATTCTCTGCTGGAAATCTAACTTTAGAAGAAGACGTTCAAGAAACCACCAAGCGCAAAGGGACCAAAGTTTCTTTTGTTGCCGATGAAGCGATTTTCAAGAACTACAAATACCGTAATGAGTACATCATCAAGATGCTCAAAAATTACTGTTATCTCAACACGGGATTGACCATTTATTACAATGGCGAAAAGTATTTTTCAGATAACGGTTTGAAAGATTTATTGGAAGAAGCCATTCATGAAGACGATATGGTGTATCCAACGATTCATTTGTTGGGCGACGATATCGAGGTAGCGATCACTCACAGTAAGTCACAATATTCGGAAGAATACCATTCGTTTGTCAACGGACAAAACACCACGCAAGGTGGTACGCATTTAGGGGCTTTCCGTGAGGCAATCGTAAAAACCATCAAAGAGTTTTACAACAAGCCTTTTGAAGCGTCTGATATTCGCAAATCAATTGTTTCGGCCGTTTCGGTTAAAGTGGAAGAACCGGTGTTTGAATCGCAAACCAAAACCAAGCTGGGTTCTACTGATATCGGTCCAAATGGGCCTTCAGTGCGTTCCTTTGTCAATGATTTCATCAAAACTAAGCTAGATAATTTCTTACATAAAAACCCGGAAGTTGCCGATGCGTTACTGCGTAAAATTTTACAAGCTGAACGCGAACGAAAAGAATTGTCAGGCATTCGAAAACTAGCCAAAGACCGCGCTAAAAAAGCCAGTCTACACAATAAAAAATTACGCGATTGTCGGGTACATTTAACTGATGCAAAAAATCCAAGAAGTTTAGAAAGTACACTTTTTATTACCGAGGGAGATTCGGCTTCGGGTTCGATTACGAAGAGTCGTGATGTGAATACACAAGCGGTCTTCAGTTTACGGGGTAAGCCGTTAAACTCGTATGGGATGACTAAGAAAATTGTATATGAAAACGAAGAGTTTAATTTGTTGCAAGCGGCACTAAACATCGAAGAAGACATGGGTGATTTGCGGTACAACAATATCGTAATAGCAACCGATGCCGATGTCGATGGTATGCACATTCGCTTGTTGCTGATTACGTTTTTCTTGCAGTTTTTCCCGGAGTTGATTAAAGATGGACATTTATATATTTTACAAACGCCGTTATTCCGTGTGCGAAATAAAAAAGAAACGATTTATTGTTATTCCGACCAAGAACGAATCGATGCTATTGAAAAGCTTAAGCCAAAGCCAGAAATCACCCGATTCAAAGGATTAGGAGAAATTTCGCCCGACGAGTTCAAACATTTCATTGGGCAAGACATTCGATTGGATCCTGTCATGTTAGATAAAGCCACTTCTATTGAAACCTTGTTGGAGTTCTACATGGGTAAAAACACCCCAGACCGCCAAGAGTTTATCATCAACAATTTGAAAGTGGAGTTAGATGTAGTGGAAAAAAATTAGTATTCAGTGTTCCGTTTATAGTGAGCAGAGATTTTAAATAAAAAAGTATACTGAAAAATAATTCAGCATAAAAATGAAAGACGAAGAAGATAACATCATTCCAGAAGACGACAATTTCGAAAATCAAGACCAATCTACTAACGAGGAAGGTTTTGACGATATTCGTGTGTCTACGGGACATCATTTTTACGAAAATAACGAAAACCCAGAAGATACCATTACCAAAGTTACAGGAATGTACAAAGATTGGTTTTTGGACTATGCTTCCTATGTAATTCTAGAACGAGCAGTGCCTGCGATTGAAGACGGATTTAAACCCGTACAACGCCGTATCATGCACTCTATGAAGGAGTTAGATGATGGGCGTTACAATAAAGTAGCGAATATCGTGGGGCACACCATGCAGTATCACCCGCACGGAGATGCGAGTATTGGTGACGCCATGGTGCAAATTGGGCAAAAAGACCTGATCATCGACATGCAAGGAAACTGGGGAAACATCTTAACAGGAGATAGTGCCGCAGCTTCCCGTTATATTGAAGCCCGAATTTCAAAATTTGGTCACGATGTCTTGTATTCTCCAAAAATTACCGAATGGGGCATGTCATACGATGGTCGTCGGGCCGAACCGATTAATTTACCGGTAAAATTCCCTTTATTGTTAGCACAAGGTGCCGAAGGGATTGCTGTAGGTTTATCCACAAAAATTTTACCACACAATTTCAACGAATTAATAGATTGTTCCATAAAAGTATTGAAAGGAAAATCCTTTACGTTATTTCCCGATTTCCCAACGGCTGGTATTGCAGATGTTTCCAATTATAACGATGGAATGCGTGGCGGTAGGGTGCGCGTGCGTGCAAAAATTGGACAATTTGACAAGCAGACTTTAGTTGTTACCCAAATTCCGTTTTCTACCAATACGTCAACGTTGATTGATAGTATTTTGAAAGCCAATGAAAAAGGAAAAATTAAGATCAAGAAGATTGAAGACAACACGGCGGCTGAGGTTGAAATATTAATTCACCTTCCGCCGGGTGTTTCTCCCGATAAAACAATTGATGCGTTGTATGCGTTTACCGCTTGTGAAACTTCGGTAGCGCCTTTAGGTTGTGTGATTGAAAACCATAAGCCATTGTTTATTGGTGTGACTGATATGTTGAAAATTTCGACCCACCGAACGGTTGATTTGCTCAAACGCGAATTGGAAATTCAGTTGGACGAATTGGAAAACAAATGGCATTTCTCTACCTTAGAAAAAATATTCATTCGTGAGGAAATGTACATCGACTTCAAATTGTATTCCGATAGAGAGTCGTTGTATCAATACATGTATGACCAATTTAAGCCGTTTTTAAAATCTTTTGTTCGGGAGATTAACGACGATGATTTGCAAAAATTGACCCAAATTCCAATGATTCGTATCACGCGTTTCGACTCGGATAAAGCAGATGATGCTATTTCGAAATTAGAAGCCGAAATGGAGCAAGTGAAATACCATTTGGATCATATTATTGATTATACGATTGATTTCTTCCAACGATTAAAAGACAAATACGGAAAAGGCCGCGAACGCCAAACCGAATTGAGAAGTTTTGACAATATTGAAGCTACAAAAGTAGTGTTACGTAATACAAAACTCTATGTCAATCGTGAAGAAGGTTTCTTTGGAACCGGATTGAAGAAAGACGAATACGTTGCCGATTGTTCGGATATCGATGATGTTATTGTATTCCTTCGCGATGGAAAAATGATGGTGGCCAAAGTGGATGATAAAAAATTCGTAGGAAAAGATATTATTCACATAGCGGTTTTTGATAAAAACGACAAACGAACGATTTACAACATGATGTACCGCGATGGAAAAAATGGTTCAACCTTTATCAAACGTTTCAATGTTTCGGGCGTTACTCGTGATAAATTTTATGATTTAACACAGGAAAATCCGGGCTCTATGGTGTCTTATTTTTCGGCCAATCCAAATGGAGAAGCTGAGGTAGTAACGATCTTATTGCGCCAAGTTGGAAGTGTTAAGAAATTGAAATGGGATGTTGATTTTTCAGACATTGCCATCAAAGGAAGAGCTTCTCGTGGGAATACTGTGACCAAATACCCGATCAAAAAAATCGAATTAAAAGAGAAAGGAATTTCTACACTACGACCACGAAAAGTTTGGTTTGATGATACCGTGCAGCGATTGAATGTCGATGGAAGAGGAGAGTTGTTGGGCGAATTCCGACCTAACGATCGTTTGTTGATTGTCAATCAATCGGGTAAATTAAAAACCATTATTCCGGAACTGACCACGCATTTTGACGAAGACATGATTGTATTGGAAAAATGGAATGCCAACAAGCCTATTTCGTGTGTGTATTACGACGGTGAGAAGGAGCGTTACTTTGTAAAACGTTTCTTGGTTGAAAATGAAAACAAAGAAGAGGTCTTCATAACGGAGCATGAAAAGTCACAATTGGAAATTGTTTCTACCGATTGGCGTCCGGTGGCAGAAGTTATTTTTGCCAAAGTAAAAGGTATTCAAAAAGAAAATCAAACAATTGATTTAGAGCAATTTATAGCGGTTAAAGGAATAAAAGCTTTAGGTAACCAATTGACAGCAGATAAAGTCAAACAGATCAATTTATTGGATTCGCTTCCGTATAAAGAACCGGAAGAAGAAGCGTCAGAAGAAGTGGAAGTTACAATAGAATCGGCCGTTTTAGAGGATATTCAAACCGAATTAGACGAAGACGGACAAATCACTTTATCATTAGAATAAAATATTAACCCGCAAGGTTTTGACAACCTTGTGGGTTTTTTCACCCTTTTCAAGCACACTTTTTACCCTAAATTAATTTATAGAATATGGCTTCATTTCCATCAGATATTGAAATTGCGCAAAATGCTACAATGGCTCACATCAAAGAAATCGCTAAAAAAATCAATATTTCAGAAGACGATTTAGAATATTACGGCAAGTACAAAGCCAAATTACCACTTCATTTACAACAGGAGAATCCCAAAGGCAAACTAATATTGGTTTCAGCTCTGTCGCCTACTAAATATGGTGAAGGGAAGACGACCATGTCGATTGGGTTGACCGACGGATTGAATTACATTGGTAAAAAAGCGATTGCAGTATTGCGTGAGCCTTCCTTAGGGCCTGTTTTTGGATTGAAAGGGGGTGCAGCTGGTGGTGGTTATGTTCAAGTGTTGCCTATGGAGGATATCAATTTGCATTTTACAGGCGATTTTTCTGCCATTGAAAAAGCAAACAATTTGTTGTCAGCGGTTATTGATAACAACCTCCAAAATGCCAATTATTCCTTGAATTTGGATCCAAAATCAATTGCATGGAAGCGTGTGATGGATATGAACGATCGTTCGTTGAGACAAATTATCGTGGGGGTTGGTGCTAAAGCAAACGGAACCATGCGCGAGGATGGATTTAACATTACTCCAGCTTCAGAAGTCATGGCGATTTTGTGTTTGGCGAAGGATTTGGAAGATCTAAAATTTAGATTGGGCAATATTTACATTGGAAAAACATTGGAAGGTAAAGCTGTTTTTGCCAGAGATTTAAAAGTAGTAGGAGCTATGGCTACGCTATTAAAAGATGCTATTAAGCCCAACTTGGTACAAACCATAGATGGTAATCCAGCCATTTTACACGGCGGACCGTTTGCCAGTATTGCACAAGGAACCAATACGGCTATTGCTACAAAAATGGGATTGTCGTTAGGCGATTATGTGGTTACGGAGGCTGGTTTTGGCGCCGATTTAGGGGCTGAGAAGTTTCTGCACATCAAATGCGAACAAAGTGGCTTAAAACCAGATGCCGTGGTACTGGTAGTAACAATTAGAGCTATAAAACACCATGCAGGATTAACAGCGGAAGATTTCAAAACAGAAAGCGTTAGCGCTATTGAAAAAGGATTTTGTAATCTCGAAAAACACATTGAAAACATGCAACAATTTGGATTGAATCCTGTGGTGTGTATTAATGCGTTTCCTGACGATACGCAAGCCGAATATGACAAACTAATCGAACTTTGTGCGGCTAAAGGAGTTGTGGCAGTTGTGAGTAGGGCTTTTGTGCAAGGCGGTAAAGGGTCTGCTGATGTAGCGCAACATGTAGTTGCTGCGATAGAAAAAGGTACCGCTAATTATAAGCCTTTGTATCAGCTTTCAGACAGTATTGAGCATAAAATAAATGTGGTTGCAAAAACCATTTATGGAGCACAATCGGTGGCATTTTCTGCTAAATCTAAAACCCAATTGAAAATGATTAATGAGTTAGGATTTGGTCATTTTTCGGTATGTATGGCGAAAACTCCAGCTAGTTTTTCAGACAATGAAAAATTAATCGGTCGTCCTGCAAATTTTGATATTACCGTGCGCGAATTTGAAATCGCTAGTGGCGCTGGGTTTATCGTGCCGTTGTTAGGTGATGTGATGCGTATGCCCGGATTGCCTGCAGTTCCAAACGCTGAGCGCATCGACATTGATAATAACGGAGTAATTACTGGATTGTCATAAACAGGAATGCAGTATATTAAAAAAGTCCCGATATTTCGGGACTTTTTAGTTGTATGCATAATATATTATTTCGTTTTACGCATTTTCATGTTGATGAATTCGACGGCCAATGAAAACGCAATCGCAAAATACAAATAACCTTTTGGAACAGCACCCACGTGTTGGCCGGCTAATTCGGCGTGGGAGAGGTGCATACTTTCTGTAATCAACATAAAGCCGATCAAGATTAAAAAGGCCAAACCCAAAATTTGAATGGAAGGATTCGCATTTACAAAATTACCAACAGGAACGGCAAATAACATCATAACACCAACAGAAATCACAACGGCTGTTATCATAATGACTAAAGCACCTTCAACGCCATTTGTCATCCCAACAGCTGTTAGTATACTGTCTACTGAAAAGATCAAATCAATCAATAAAATCTGAAAAATAACACTTCCAAATGATTTGGCTGCGTTGGTTTTGATGCTTTTCTCTTCTTCACCTTTATGGTCAACTTTTTCATGAATTTCTTTTGTGCTTTTATAGATTAAGAATAAGCCGCCCAATAATAATATCAATGCTTGACCTGTGATATCGGCTGAAAACCATCCGAAATCAAAACTAAACCAAGGTGCTTTCATGGCAATTAAAATTGTAATACCAAATAGCAAAGCAATACGCATAAACATTGCTAAAAACAGTCCTAATTGAGTAGCTTTTTTGCGTTTTTTTTCGGGTAATTTGCCGGTTACAATAGAAATGAATATGATGTTGTCAATCCCTAAAATAATCTCTAAAAAAGTTAAAGTTAATAGTGCTATCCAGGCATCGGGGTTTAAAAATACTTCCATTGTTCTTTTTTTGATTATTATACGTCATTGATTTACTTTTGTTACAGTACCGCGCTGTTTTTTTGAATCACCTACAAAGGAATATTCAAAAGTATATGATTTTGAGCTGGTTGTCAAAATTTTCATTTGAACCGGTTTCTTCTCTTCTCTATTTTTGGGATGTATATTTTGTATAATGTATTCACAATCGTTGATCCAGCGCACTTTAAATGTATCTATTTTACCTTCGTAGGTTTCAATTTGCATCGAATCGTTTCGTGTAAAGCTACTAGTGAATTTTTTACCTTCAATTTCGGTTTCTGAAGTAAAGGTGCCTGTTTTGAATGCCTTGCAATCGCGCTCTTGTTGGTAGCAAGAAGTGAGAAGTACGAATGAAAGTAGGGTGTATGCTATTTTCATAAGATTTTTATGGCTTTTTGTCTCCATCAAATAAACTTTTTAAAACAGTATTGATGCCTTTGAAAATTAAAAACATTGCAGCTAAGGCAATTAGTATTCCTAAAATAAGTACGTAAACATACAACGGATGGTTCTCGTTTTTAAAAGCGCTAGTAATAACTACGGGACCTAAAAAAAGCAGCGGAAGTGCTCCTGCTAAATATTTCACGCCTTTTGCAAGTATGGATTTGTCTGTCGCCATTTATTTTGAATTAAGGTAATAATCGACGGCATTTCTTACGCTGCCGTGTGTGCTTAAAAGTTCGTTAGCTTCTTCATAACTAACTGAAATTTCACCCATAATCATACGTGTTCCTCGGTCAACTAATTTATTGTTACTCAGTTGCATATCCACCATCTTGTTACCTTTTACTTTACCTAGTTGAATCATCGTTGAAGTGGATATCATATTCAAGACTAACTTCTGTGCTGTACCGGCTTTCATGCGCGAACTCCCCGTTACAAATTCAGGACCCACTACCACATCAATAGGAAATTGAGCAGTTTTAGAAAGCGGACTTTCAGCATTGCAACTGATGCTTCCGGTGCAAATATTATTTTGATTGCATTTTTCTAAACCTCCAATCACATAGGGTGTAGTTCCCGAAGCGGCAATTCCAATAACCACATCGTTTTTGTTTATGTTCCATTCTTGCAAATCGAGCCATGCTTGTTCGCGATCGTCTTCAGCAAATTCAACGGCTTTGCGAATAGCCGTGTCGCCACCTGCAATAATACCAATTACCAAATCAAAAGGAACCCCAAAGGTGGGCGGACATTCTGATGCGTCTACAATTCCCAAGCGTCCCGAAGTACCTGCCCCAATATAAAACAAACGACCGCCTTGTTTCATCTTTGCAACCACTTCGATTACTAATCTTTCGATTTGTGGCAAGGCTTTTTCAACGGCCAAGGGTACCGTTTTGTCTTCTGTATTGATGTGTGTCAACAGTTCGTCAACCGACATTTTTTCCAAATGTTCGTATTTTGAGGACTGTTCTGTAGTTTTTGTAAAATGCATGGCTGAAGTTTTACTGGAGTTTAAAATGTGTCAGAAATTAATGTGAATGCCCCATTTCTATCAAATAGGCTAAGGCAAAACCAAATACGATCATGGTAATTTTAGCCAAATTAAATTTATGTCCTTCGTTGCTTTCAAAAATAATGGTCGACGAAATATGAAATAAGATCCCTACAACTACTGCCGAAATTTCTTTAGCATAGTGTTGGGCAAATGCCATGTGTTCGGCCAATAGCGTGCCCAGCGGTGTCATGAGTGCAAAAGAAAACATAAAGGCAAAAATCATCCATTTGTTCATTTTGGCATTCACAAAAAACAAGGTCAAAATAATGGCAATCGGAAAGTGGTGTATGGCAATACCATAGGCTAAATTTTGATTTTCGTGTATCGGAAAGCCTTCGAGTAAAGCATGAAGACACAAACTAAAAAACAATAACCACGGAATGTGATGCAATTCATTGTGTGCATCGGTGTGCACGTGCACATGACCGTGTTCGGCTCCTTTTGAAAAGAATTCCAAAGCGATTTGGAACAAGATCCCCAACATGATGAATACGCCCACGGGAAGTGCTGTATGAGTAACTTCGCCAGCATGTGCGTGGTCTTCGCTAAACAATTCGGGTAGCAAGTGCAACACCGTTAGCGAAAGCAAGAAAGCACCGCTAAAAGCCAATAAGAGTTTGATGTTGTTTTTCTTTTGGGGTTGCAAGAACAACGCCATTAAAAACCCAAGAATAACAGCAGAAAAAGTGATGATATATTGCATTATTTAAAAATCATGATTAATCGTTCGGATTGCGTTTTGTAAAAGTTTCGCAATTTATAATCGCCAAACAAGTCCAATAAATATATGCCGGCTTTTTCCATCATTTGTTCAAAATCTTCCAAGCGTAGGGCTTGTACCTTTTCGGTAAAATGATATTTTTTGCCTTGGTCTTCAAAATCAATTTCTTTGTAGATGTGTCCCTCTTTCAAATACCGTTTGATGTGAAAATCAATACCATCTACTGTTTTTACTTCTTCGGGCACTAAATTTGCCAACACATAATCTACATTCATGAAATCCAATACAGCAAAACCGGTCTCGGTCAAACTGTTGTGAATCGCTTTCAATGTCTTGTAATTGTCAGCATCGTCTTCAAAATACCCAAAGCTAGTAAATAAATTAAAAATAGCATCATATTTTTCTTCAAAAGGTTCGCGCATGTCGTGCACTTTAAAATGCAGTTTATCATTGGCAAACTTAGAAGCTTCTGCAATGTTGTTTTCCGACAAATCGGCACCGGTAACATCATAATCCAAAGTGTTCAAATAAATGGCATGACGCCCTTTGCCACAAGCCAAATCTAATATTTTTGCTTCTTCAGGCAGGTTGAGATATTGGGTTAAATTGTCCATCAACAACTGCGCTTCGTCGTCGTTTCGTTCTTTGTATAAAATGTGGTAATAGGGTGTATCAAACCAAGAAGCAAACCAATTTGTTGCAACAGATGGGTTTGTTGATGCGGGTACAGAAGGATATTCGGTCATTAATTCGGGTTTCATTTCTTTCAAGTAGCAAATTTAATGTATTTTTGCACAAGATTACCCTAATTATTGCGATTGCAATTGATTTTTGCAACCGAACTTGAAATTGAAGCATGGAAAATTATAAAATGACGGCGAAAACCTTTTTTGGTTTTGAAGAATTAGTAGCCAAAGAATTACAACTTTTAGGCGCCCAACAAGTCGAAATTGGCACGCGTGTGGTCCATTTTAAGGGCGATAAAGGATTCATGTACAAAGCCAATTTGGCCCTGCGTACGGCCTTAAAAATCCTGAAACCCATTAAAACGTTTCGGGCCCACAATGAAAAAACCTTGTATGACGGCATTATGGCGATTGATTGGAGCGATTATTTAACGCCGCATCTTACGTTTTTGGTAGAAACTACCTTGCATTCCGAAAATTTCAACCACAGTCAGTTTGTGGCGTTGAAAACAAAAGACGCCATAGTAGACCAATTTAGAGCGATAGACGGCAAGCGTCCTAGCATCGATAAAGATTTTCCCGATTTGCAAATTCATGTGCACATCGATCGCGATACGGTAACGGTTTCCTTAGATTCTTCCGGGGCTTCGTTGCACCACAGAGGCTACAGAACGGCCACTAATATTGCGCCCATAAACGAAGTATTAGCTGCAGGAATGTTGCTGTTATCGGGTTGGGAAGGGAAAAGTCATTTTGTAGATCCAATGTGTGGTTCGGGAACTATTTTAGCCGAAGCCGCCATGATTGCGTGTAATATTCCGGCCAACATCAACCGCAAGGAGTTTGGTTTTGAGAAGTGGAAAGATTGGGATGCCGAATTGTTTGACAACATTCTAGAATCTCTTTTAAAGAAAACCCGTGAGTTTCATTATACCATTAAGGGCTATGACAAAGCGCCAAGTGCTGTGTCTAAAGCCAAAGACAATATTAAAAACGCCAATTTAGACGAATATGTAAAAGTGAGCAACGACAACTTCTTCGATTCGAAAAAGGAAACCGAAGGGCCGTTGCACATGGTGTTTAATCCGCCTTATGGCGAGCGATTGGACATAGATATGGAACGTTTTTACCGCGAAATAGGCGATACCTTAAAACAAAGTTATCCAAATACCAACGCTTGGTTTATTACTGCCAATTTAGAAGCCTTGAAATTTGTAGGTTTAAAACCGAGTCGAAAAATCAAGCTCTTCAACGGAAAGCTTGAAACCCGTTTTGTGAAATATGAAATGTATGAAGGCAGCAAAAAAGGGAAGTATATGGTGCAGGAGGGAGAAGGGGAATAGGGTAAAAAGGGATAAGGGAAAAGGGAAGAGTAAGGAGTAGGGAGTTAAGAGTAAGGAGTGAGGAGTAGGGAGTAAGGAGTTAAGAGTAAGGAGAAAGGAGTTAGAAGTTAGGAGGGAAGAGTAATACGCCCAAAAAACGGCAACACCTATACAAGTCAATAAGTAAACCATTCAAAAATAAAAAAGATGAATAAAAAAGTCAAAGAATTTCTATACAACTTCTTGGGGTTTGTGGTAATTTATTTGCCCACTTTATATCTTGTGGATAACGTAACCCATTTGCAAGGGATTTGGATTCCGATGACGGGATTTATGGTAGCCTTGTTGTTGGCGCCCAAGTTTCAAACCATCAAAACCCACGAAGGTGAAAAGATATTCATGAAGTGGCTCTTTTTTAAAGGGGTAAAAGAGGTGAAGTAATAAAAAAATCCTGAGTTGTTTCAGGATTTTTTTTAAACTTTTAAAAGGCGCGTAGCCTAAAAAGCTATTGTGTGAAACCGCTTTTATGCACCGTTTTTATTTTTTCTTAAGTTTAGTTTGTAACAAATTATAGAGATAATCTTTCCAGGAGTTGTAATAAATTGCATCGTTCAGTTTAAGAACATGTTCGCTGTCTTTGAGATAGACTTTCTGTTCTGCGCCTTCACTTACATATTGTGAAAAATCTATGTTGTCAATCCAAAGATTATTCTTAGTAATATAATCTTCTAACTTCTTTGCTTCTTGTTTTTTGAAATGCTTCTCGCTTTCAGCGCTTGTGCCTGATTCCTCGCCATCGTTAAGGTAACTGGCAATTGTTTGGATAATTGTTCCAATCCTAATTTGGCTCTTTCCTGAAAGGACATTGTGTAGTTCATATTTTAAATCATTTACCATTGGCAAATATAAAAAGATTTTTTTGACTTTAAGCAGTCATAAAATGAACGCTAACGTTCCGCAGCTTTGCGAAGTGGCGGCTTTTTAATTGTTATATTGTAAAGATATTAAAATTTCTATTGGGCACATTTCCGTCTTAGAAAAACTAAACCAGCCATTGCGCGAAACCGCTGTTAGCAGTTGCCATTTTATTCGTTTAGCCGATTTTTTATATCCATTTGTTGATGGAGAATTCTGATAATCTCTAACTCACTTTGTTTTTCGTTGATTTTGTAGAAAATAAAATGAGATTTGACCCGAGAACGTAAATAATCTTTTCTGACATGGCTAAAATCAGAACCAGAATTTGGTTTTTGACATAGATATTCTATTTCATCAAAAATCAAATTCAAATACCTGTCAGCTTGTTCTGCAGACCAAGTTTCAATTGTATAAAGCCAGATTTTTTCTAGATCATTTGAAGCTTCTTTACTTATTTTGTAAATCATTTACTCAAATGTTTGTTTTGTAAATCCTTTAAAAAAGTATTTCTGTTAAAATCTTTTACAAATCCAGATTTTTCTCCTTTTTTAAGTTCTTTGATAAGTTCAGCTTTTTTTGATTCTTCTTGCTCAAACATTCTTAATGCAGTTCTTACAACTTCGCTTGCTGAAGAAAACCGACCACTTCTTAATTGCTGATTAATAAAATCATCAAAATAATCTCCTAATAGTATTGATGTGTTTTTTGCCATGACAAATAAATTTAAAAAACAAATATACCAAGTTTTGGTATAATGTCAAATTTTATGGAGAGTTTTTTTATGGTTTCTGCCAACGTTTTGCTGCTACAAGAAGTTGCGTACTTCATTCACTGTCAATTACAAATATAACCAAAACTTTGATTCATCAAAATGTTTTCTGACAAAAACCAAGCCTAGCAATTTCTTGTAACTGCTGTTGGCAGATGGTTTTTTTATTCTACGATTATTTTCTTGTTAAAGGTCAGTTTTGAGTTCACATCATAAATATTTATCAAATAAATTCCAGATTGTAAATATTCGTTATCAATTTTCAAAATTCCGCTTGTTATAATGTTTTTAAATTCTTTAATTATTTTTCCATCGAGTGAAACTATTTTTATATCGTATTTTATGTTTGATTCTAAACCCGATATTGAAAATGAGCTTTCCTGATTAACTGGATTTGGAAATATTTTTAGATTTTTAGATTCAGTGTAATATACGGTATTCGATAATAATGGATTTGAAATAGCATTAAAAGCATTAATTCTACCAAATCCATAATATTGATCCCAACCCAATGTATCAAAACTATCACCAACTTGATCTTCTGATGACTGTTGTAAAATAAGTTTAATTTGACTGACTGTTAATGATGGATTAACAGATAATAAAAGTGAAATTACGCCTGTTAAATGTGGTGCAGCTTGTGAAGTTCCACCCCAATAATTGTTATAATTTGTATTTGATAAATAATTTAAACCGTAAATATAATTTCCTGGTGCAACAAAATCCAATTCAGCTCCATAATTACTTCCGCTTGTTGCACTCCAAAAAAAAGGATTCGAACGTTTATCATCTGAATTTGTTGATCCAACTGCAATAGCATTTGGATATTTTGCAGGATATTGTATTGTTGAATTTTGATTTCCAGTTGATACTACAACACTCACATTGTTGTTATATGCATAATTTATAGCGTTTAGTAAAAGTGTTGAAGCACCATTTCCTCCTGCTGATAAATTTATAACTTTTGCTCCATTGTCTACAGCAAAATAAATTGCGTCAGCCCACCAACTGTAAAGTCCTGAATTATTATTATCTAAAACTTTACAAATCATAATTTTTGAATTCCAGTTGACTCCAGCATAACCAATTGAATTATTTCCTTTTGCTAATGCAATTCCTGCAACATTTGTTCCGTGGCCAAAATCATCAGTTGGGTCAGAATCATTATTTACAAAATCATAACCAGCAACTATTCTTCCAGAAAATTCTGGGTGGTCAAGTTTTAAGCCAGTATCTAATATTGCTACAATTAAATTTGGATCACCTTGTGTAATATCCCAAGCTAAATCTGTATCAATATCTGCGTCATTAGTTGATGGTGAGAGTGTAAAACTTCCATTATTATAATGCGACCATTGTCGACTTAAATAGTATAAGTCGTTTGGATTAGTTTGCATAAATCCGTGACCATTACCAATATAATTTGGTTCAACAAATTCAAACAAATTTGTTTTTGTATATACTTCAATTATTGATTTAATGTCAACTTCATTTCTGAATTTTAGAAGAAAAGTTTTTTTAGTTTTTTTGTTTCCAATAATTTCAAAAGATTCTACTTTTAATGAATCATTAATTTTACATAATCTTTTATTTGTCCTAAATAATTTCGACTTGGTTTTAAAATTTGTTGACTTAAATTCTACAATTAATTCATTTTTTGAAAAATCATTTTCTTGTGAAAAACTTATAGTTGTAATTATTGTTGCAAAAAGGGTAATTAATAATTTCATTTTTTAGTTATTTTTTGGTTAAAATCTCTGCCAACGGTTTGCGTGTAGGCGATGTTGCCTTGTGTTGCGCCTGCGGCAAGGCAATTTTGCTTACACGCTGTTAGCGGCTTTTTAATTTACAGGGCATTCTGGCTTCTTCTTCCATCCAATTATTTACACGTCCTGAATTTATATAGCATTTCAAATAATTATAATGGAAGGAAATTAATCCCATCCTTTTATATTGCTCCCAATGAACCATTTCATGTTTTATTAAGGAACATGGTTCATTAGAATTTTCGTTCTGATATTTTGATTCAATAAAAATACCAAAAGGAGGAATGGTACTTGCCATTTGTTTGCCAGGTATATCAAATGGTAAATAATACACAAAAGGGTGTTTTATTAAGTTCAATATTAAAATAAAAGCTGTGAATACAGTTGGAATCGCATATCTCTTTTTCTTTAAAAATTGAAAGTAATTCATATTTCAAATTGATTTAATTGCCGCTAACGCTCCGCGGCTTTGCGAAGTGGCGGCTAGTTAAATTGTTTATTGTAAAGATATTAAAATTTCTATTGTCGATGATCGCTACACGATGTGGCGAATAACAGAACAAAAATAAAAATAAAGTGTTTGCTAATGGAAATGATTTGTGTTTTCATGGTTCGTATAAATTCCAAATTTTTTCAAATGAAAACGGAGGCTTGTTGGAAGAATTAAGTGAATGCTCCGTAACAAGACAAAAATTATTTTAAATACTACCAGTTACTAATTTATAATATCAAAACAAAATATTAGGGATTATTAGGTTTTGCGTAATTGTAAATTCAATTTTGTCTCCAATAAGTATAGTATGCTATAAATGATAGTACTATATTTTTTTTCAAAAATATAAAATATTTTTAACTATCAATATTTTTTTTTAATTTTTTAGTATTCAATGCGCAAAAAAAATCCTCAATTGCTTGAGGATTTTTTAGGTATATAAATTTGGAATTTATTTTCGAGCCAAAACTTTTTCTGCTTTTTCAACAATTGCAGCACTGTTCAATCCGTATTTTTCCATCAATTGATCCGGAGTCCCGCTTTCGCCAAAACTGTCATTTACCGCCACAAATTCTTGAGGAACTAAATGATTTTGAACCAAACATCTCGAAACACTTTCACCCAAACCACCAATAATGTTGTGCTCTTCGGCCGTAACCACACAACCTGTTTTTTGTACCGATTTTAAAATAGCTTCTTCATCTAAAGGTTTGATGGTGTGAATGTTAATCACTTCAGCAGAAATGCCTTTGGTTTCTAAAGCTTCAGCTGCAACTAAAGCTTCCCAAACCAAGTGTCCGGTTGCAATAATGGTAACATCGGTTCCTTCGTTTAAAAGAATCGCTTTTCCAATCACAAACGGTTCGTCGGCAGGCATAAAGTTAGGTACTACAGGGCGTCCAAAACGCAAATAAGCCGGACCATGATGATCGGCTAACGCCAAGGTTGCTGCTTTGGTTTGGTTGTAATCGCAGGTGTTGATTACCGTCATTCCAGGTAACATTTTCATCAAACCAATGTCTTCTAAAATTTGATGCGTGGCACCGTCTTCCCCTAAAGTCAATCCGGCATGCGAAGCACAAATTTTTACATTTTTATCAGAATACGCCACCGATTGACGAATTTGATCGTATACTCTTCCGGTAGAAAAGTTAGCAAACGTTCCGGTAAACGGAATTTTTCCTCCAATCGTTAAACCTGCAGCAATGCCGATCATGTTGGCTTCTGCAATTCCAATTTGGAAAAAACGCTCGGGATGATTTTTTTTGAAATCATCAAATTTTAACGATCCAATTAAGTCGGCACAAAGCGCCACTACATTTTCATTTTTCTGACCTAATTCGGTCATACCAGCTCCAAATCCCGAACGGGTATCTTTGCTGCCTGTGTTGGTATATTTTTTCATTTTGTTTTTTGCTATAAGCTGAAGGCACTAGGCAATAAGCAATACGCTTAAAGCATCATGCATAAAGCTATTTAATAATCTCCTAAAGTTGCAGGGTTTTGTGCTAAAGCACTGGCTAATTGCTCGTCGTTTGGTGCTTTTCCGTGCCAAGCATGGGTGTGCATCATAAAATCTACACCGTTACCCATTTCGGTATGCAATAAGATACAAACCGGTTTTCCATGACCCGATTTTGCTTTTGCTTCTGCCAAGCCTGCTTTGATAGCGTCGATGTCGTTACCCGCTGGAATGTCTAAAACAATCCAATCAAAGGCTTCAAATTTTGCTTTCAAACTCCCCATGTGCAACACTTCGTCGGTAGTACCGTCAATTTGCTTTCCGTTCAAGTCGATAGTAGCAATTAAGTTGTCTGCTTTTTTAGCCGAAGCATACATGATGGCTTCCCAGTTTTGACCTTCTTGCAATTCACCATCGCCCAAAAGTGCGTACACCAAATGCGTATCGTTATTCAATTTTTTAGCTTGTGCAGCACCTAGCGCTACAGACAATCCTTGCCCTAAAGAACCGGAAGCCATTCGAATACCAGGCAAGCCTTCGTGCGTGGTTGGGTGACCTTGTAATCTCGAGTTCAGTTTTCTAAACGTTGCCAATTCAGCAACTGGGAAATACCCACTTCTGGCCAATACGCTGTAAAATACAGGCGAAATGTGTCCGTTCGATAAGAAGAAAATATCTTCGTTAATGCCGTCCATAGCAAAACCTGCGTTGCGTTGCATAACATCTTGGTAAAGGGTAACCAAAAATTCGGAACAGCCCAAAGAACCTCCTGGATGCCCAGAATTTACGGCGTGAACCATACGAAGAATATCTCTTCGAACTTGTGTTGTAAAATCGTGTAGTTGTTGTGTGTTAGACATTTATGATAGAAT
>NZ_JBILKB010000088.1:0-6933 GCF_044376915.1 Flavobacterium sp. | reverse complement strand
TCCAAGGAGTTTTTCATTCAAAAAGCTATAGGTTGGGCATTACGCGATTACAGTCGTTTCAATCCAGCAGGGGTTAAAGCATTTGTTTTATCTGCACAATTAAAGCCTTTAAGTACAAGAGAAGCTTTACGATTACTTTAATTTAGTTTTATTTTTCATATTAAAAAATTACCTTCGTATAAAATTGTAAACTAACCATGTCGTATAAAAAAAAGAACACCTTTAACCGATTAATTCTTAAGAATTTCAGAAAGTTAGAGCATTTTATTTTTCTATTGAAAGCCATGCTGACACCTAGACAATTCATTTATTTGTCGTGTGTACTGGTTGGGTTTTCATCGGCAATGGCAGTAATTATTCTAAAAACATTTGCACATTGGGTATTTAAATCGGCTAAACAATTAGACGACCTATTCCATTTACCCTTCAGTAATAGTACGTTGCCCATCATTGGAATTATCATTACCGTTATCATTATCAAAAAAGTACTCGACGGTTCCATTGAAAAAGGAACCTCACAAATCATGTATGCGGTTGCAAAAAAAAGAGGCATAATGCCCCGAAAACAAATGTTCGCTCAAATCATTACCAGTTCGTTTACAGTGGGCATGGGAGGTAGTGCCGGATTAGAATCACCTATTACGATTACAGGTGCTGCGTTTGGCAGTAATTATGCGCAAAATTATCGCTTGAGCTATAAAGACCGAACCTTATTATTAGCATGTGGGGTTGCCGCAGGTATTGGAGCTGCATTCAACGCACCCATTGCTGGTGTCCTTTTTGCCATTGAAGTAGTATTAACCGAAATCAGTATTACCGCATTTATTCCCATCATGATTAGTGCAGCGACTGGAGCTTTAGTTTCTACTGTACTTTTGAATGAGGATATTTTATTTTCATTTAAAAAGGTACAATTTTTTGATTTTCACAACCTGCCCTATTATGTTGCATTAGGAATATTGAGCGGATTTGTTTCGATAAATTATGCCAGAACCTTTCGAAAAATTGAACATTTTTTTGGCCGATTAAAATTCAACTACATTAATAAAGCGCTATTTGGAGCTACCATTTTAGGAATCTTAATTTTCTTTTTTCCGGCCTTGTTTGGAGAAGGCTATGAAAGCATTAAACTATTAGCCGATAACAATCCGCAGGGACTTGTACAAAATAGTGTTTTTGAATCCTATAAAGACTCGCGTTGGATTTTACTCTTATTTGTAAGTGCTACGATGCTCATAAAAGTCTATGCCACAAGTTTTACACTTGGTGCAGGAGGCAACGGAGGTAATTTTGCTCCTTCCCTATTTGTAGGATCGTATTTGGGGTTTTGTGTAGCGTATTTTGTCAATATTTCCGGTTTATCAAAATTGCCTGTGGGTAATTTTACACTAGTGGGTATGGCAGGTATTCTGAGTGGTTTATTTCACGCACCCTTAACGGCCATTTTTCTTATCGCAGAAATAACCGGCGGATATAACTTAATGGTGCCATTGATGATTGTATCATCGGTCAGTTTTGCCATTTCAAAACGTTTTGAACCCTATTCGTTTGATATTAAAAACCTAGCGGATAAAGGGGATGTTTTTACCGATAATCGCGACACCAATATTCTAAATTCTATCGATGTTTCCAAATTAATCCAAACCGATTATAAAACCATTTCCTTAAGCCACAGCTTAGAAGAATTGGTGCTAAAAATTCAACAATCGGATGAATCAGTTTTTCCAGTGCTCGATGAACAAGACAAATTATTGGGTTTGATTACATTAGATGAAATTAGACCTATTGTTTTTTCAGCTTTTAAAGTAAAATATACCGCGGTAGAAGAAGTGATGCAACCGCCCAAAGAAATTATCTTCTATGACGAAACTTTGGAAACTATTATGGATAAATTTGATGCTTCAGAATGCAAAGTACTCCCTGTGTTGAAAGACGGAACTTTTCTAGGTTTTATTCACAAACAACTCATCTTGGAAAAATACAGACACCGTTTGAAATCCATGATTATTGAATAAACAATAGCACTTCATAACATTCCTATACGATAAATAAAATAATAGTGTAAATGCTAACTTTTTTTTATTTTCTTGACAAGTGTCTCGTGTAAAAATTGGTTTGAAATCAGTATCTTTGCGTTTTGCCATAAATTATGCAACATACATCCGACGAAACAATTGAAATTATTGGCGCTAGAGTCCATAATTTAAAAAATATTAACGTATCCATACCGCGAGAGAAATTAGTAGTAATTACAGGACTCTCTGGTTCTGGAAAATCATCTTTGGCATTTGATACCATTTATGCCGAAGGCCAACGCAGGTATATCGAAACATTTTCTGCTTACGCACGCCAGTTTCTTGGCGGATTAGAACGACCTGATGTTGATAAGATTGACGGACTTTCTCCTGTAATCGCTATTGAACAAAAAACGACCAATAAATCACCACGTTCCACTGTGGGCACGATTACAGAAATTTATGATTTTTTACGTCTGTTGTATGCCCGAGGAGCCGATGCATTCAGTTACAATACAGGTGAAAAAATGATCTCGTATTCGGATGAGCAAATTAAATCATTAATAGTAGAGGATTTTAGCGGAAAACGCATTTCTATATTAGCGCCGGTTGTACGGTCTAGAAAAGGTCATTATCGCGAATTATTTGAGCAAATTGCCAAACAAGGTTTTTTGAAGGTGCGTGTAAATGGGCAAATCCGTGATTTGGAATTGGGCATGAAAGTGGACCGTTACAAAACCCACGATATCGAAATTGTAATTGATCGAATGGCAATCGATTCAAAAGAAGATACGAACAAACGTTTGTCGGAAAGCATTAAAACAGCCATGTATCATGGTGATGATGTAATGATGGTAATCGAACAAGAAAATCAAGAAGTGCGATATTACAGCCGCAACTTGATGTGTCCCACTTCGGGAATTTCATACCCCAACCCTGAACCAAATAATTTTTCATTCAACTCGCCCAAAGGTGCTTGTCCATGTTGTAATGGTTTGGGAACCGTAAACGAAATAAATTTACAAAAGATTATTCCTAATCTCAAGTCGACAATTAAAAATGGTGGTTTTGCCCCCTTGGGCGACTATAAAAGTTCGTGGATTTTTAAACAATTGGAAATTATTGCCCAAAAATATGAGTTTAAAATAACCGACGCTATTGAAGACATCCCACAAGAAGCTATGGACATAATTTTATATGGCGGAAATGAAAAATTTTCTGTGGTATCCAAAGTTATGGGAATTACAAAAGATTATAAAATTGATTTTGAGGGAATTTCTAATTTCATAAAAAATCAATACGACAACTCTGATTCAGCGAGTATTAAACGGTGGGCAAAAGAGTTTATGGATGAAAATGACTGCGCAGTATGTGAAGGCACTCGTTTGAGAAAAGAATCCTTATATTTCAAATTAAACGGGAAAAATATCGGCGAATTAGTGCAAATGGATATTGCCGAACTATCCGATTGGTTTGCTGATTTAGACCGTCATTTATCTGAAAAACAAAAAGTAATTGCTGTAGAAGTCTTAAAAGAAATTACAGCCCGATTGCAATTTTTGTTGGATGTAGGTTTGAATTATTTATCCTTGAACCGAAGTTCAAAATCCCTTTCGGGAGGGGAAGCCCAACGCATTCGATTGGCCACACAAATTGGTTCACAATTAGTAGGTGTTTTGTATATATTGGACGAACCCAGTATCGGTTTGCACCAAAGAGATAACGAACGATTAATCAAGTCCTTAGTAAGTCTTCGCGATATAGGCAACTCCGTAATTGTGGTAGAACACGACAAAGACATGATAGAACATGCGGATTATGTTATCGATATTGGTCCGAAAGCAGGTCGTTTTGGGGGTCAAATCATAAGCAAAGGAACACCTAAAGAGTTATTGCAGGAAAACACCATTACTGCCCAATATTTGAACGGTAAAATGAAGATTGAAGTACCCAAAAAACGTCGTGAAGGCAATGGGAAATCAATCAAGTTATCAGGTGCAACCGGAAATAATTTAAAAAATGTGACGGTAGAAATTCCGTTGGGGAAATTAGTTTGTGTAACCGGAGTTTCGGGTAGTGGAAAATCAACTCTAATCAACGAAACACTCTACCCAATTTTAAATACCCATTTTTTCAATGCGGTAAAAAAACCACAACCTTATAAAAAAATTGAAGGATTAGCGCATATCGACAAAGTAATTGATATCGATCAAAGTCCGATTGGAAGAACCCCACGCTCTAACCCTGCTACCTATACTGATGTCTTTTCAGAAATAAGAAGTCTATATACCCAAACGCCTGAGGCAATGATTCGTGGTTACAAACCCGGCAGATTTAGCTTTAATGTAAAAGGTGGTCGTTGTGAAACCTGTGAAGGTTCGGGAGTGAGAACCATTGAAATGAGTTTTCTACCCGATGTCTATGTAGAATGCGAAACCTGTATGGGTAAGCGATTCAATCGAGAAACATTGGAAATTCGTTACAAAGGAAAATCAATATCTGATGTATTGAACATGACAGTGGATGAAGCAGTTGAGTTCTTTGAAAACATTCCAAAAATTTATCGAAAAGTTAAAACCATTCAAGATGTCGGTTTAGGATACATCACATTGGGACAACAAAGCACTACGCTCTCTGGAGGTGAAGCTCAGCGTATTAAATTAGCGACGGAATTATCCAAAAAAGATACCGGAAACACCTTTTACATTTTAGACGAACCCACAACAGGTTTGCATTTTGAAGACATTCGGGTTTTAATGGACGTCATTAATGTATTGGTTGATAAAGGTAATACCGTATTAATCATTGAACACAATTTAGACGTTGTTAAATTAGCCGATTATGTTATTGATATTGGATATGAAGGCGGCAAAGGTGGTGGTGAAGTCGTTGCAAAAGGAACACCCGAAGAAATTGTAAAAAATACTAAAAGTTATACGGCGCAGTTTTTGAAAAAAGAATTATCTTAGTATTACTAATAAAACCGAAACGAATATGGCAGCAGATCAATACGAGAACGAAGATCACAGAATTCAGGAAAAATTCAAGCAAAAAACATGGAACGAAATTCGATCAAACGACTCTTGGGCGATTTTTAAAATCATGTCAGAGTTTGTCAATGGTTATGAGTCCATGGGAAGAATTGGACCATGTGTATCTATTTTTGGTTCAGCACGAACCAAGCCAGCAGACAATTATTACCTCTTAGCCGAAAAAATCGCATACAAAATCAGTAAGGCGGGATATGGTGTAATTACGGGTGGCGGACCCGGCATTATGGAAGCAGGAAACAAAGGCGCGCATTTTGGAGGAGGAACATCCGTTGGTTTGAATATCGAACTACCGTTTGAGCAACATTATAATCCTTATATTGACAAAGACAAAAACCTAAACTTTGACTATTTCTTTGTACGAAAAGTAATGTTTGTAAAATACTCTCAGGGGTTTGTAGTGATGCCCGGAGGATTTGGAACATTAGACGAACTTTTTGAAGCCGTAACCCTCATTCAGACCAAGAAAATTGGAAAATTCCCGATTATTTTAGTGGGAACTGAATTTTGGTCGGGCCTTCTCGATTGGATTAAAACCGTAATGATCGACAAAATGAAAAACGCAAATTCCGATGATTTAAATCTAATCAAAGTAGTAGATACCGAAGACGAAGTTTTGGAAGCTTTGGATAATTTCTATAAAAAATACAATTTATCCCCTAACTTTTAAAAACATAGCCCTTCAATTGAAGGGCTATGTTTTTAAAGTAATTATTGTACTATTATTTTCTTTGTAAGGGTGTTTGTTCCATTAGTAATTGTAATCAAATACATTCCTGGATTCCAAGTGCACTCTACTTGCATTTCGCTTTCAAATGCAAAGCTTTGAATCAATTGTCCTGTAAGCGTGTGAATTTCTGCAAAGGCCTTACCTTCTACCCCAGAAATTTTAATAAAATTGGATGCAGGATTCGGATAGACTACAATATGAGTCATAGGAAACAACTGATTTGATAAAGACGAAAACCACTGCTGTCCATAATTAGCCCCAAAAATATACTGTACTAAAGACGGATGATCAATAAAAGGATTGCGATTCATTTGCCAAGTATACACATAATTGTTGCGATTCATTTCAAAATCATCTCTCGGATCACTCTGATGCCATGTTAATAGTGTAGCTAAATCACCTATATTCCCTGACGCTGTAGTTGTGTTTGGTAAATACTCACTTGGATCTCCTGCAACCACATTCAAACCGTTGAATCGTACAGCCATGTAAAACAAGGCTCGCGCTACATCACCACGCCAAGAACCTTGGGAATTTGTTGGTCCCGCATAAGTGGTAGCAGAATTTGCAGTCCCATAATTTTTGTTATTTCGAGAAGAATTCTCTTGACCGTTTTCAACTCGAATGTGGTGCGCATCTGATACACCATCAACTACAGTAGCAGCACTTGTGGCATTCCAAAAATTAATTCCATCCGCAGAGTCGTTACTAGATACTTCAAATCCTCCTCTTGATTGACAAAAAATATGTTCACGATTCCATTTACCTACAATACTACTTCCAACTTGTTGGTCTATTTTTGCCATAGGCGATTCAATGTACATGCACCAAACTTGATTGGAATTTAAAGGGTTTTGATCGGCTGTTCGAATAATGTCCCAAATATCCGCATAACTGTGCAATCGCACTACCGATGGATTGGCAATAATATCTTGTACTGCTTGTTTTAAAGCACTTCCCGACAATCCTTCTAAAGTATCATAATACCCTGCAGGAATTGTTGGCGTTACTAATCCATATGTTGGATTTAGTGGTGTTCCAAAAGATTGTACCGTATAATCATTATCATAAATTCGAATAGTAATATTATCATTGTTGGTCACATAACCCGAAGGAACACTTTGTAAATCGATCAATA
>NZ_JBILKB010000087.1:0-7059 GCF_044376915.1 Flavobacterium sp. | reverse complement strand
CATAAATAATATTTTTGTTTAACAAAAGTAGTAAAATAATAAACAAAATTATCATTTTAACGTAACTTTATCTTTTGGTAGCCCGAATTGGGGATAAAAATGATTTTTTATTCGTTAAAAAACTTCGTTTCTTTGTGAAAATCTAAAGGCATGATCCGGGCAAAAAATCTACACAAATATTACGACTCCTTACACGTATTAAAAGGAGTTGATTTGCAAATCCGTAAAGGAGAAGTTGTTTCCATTGTAGGCGCCTCGGGAGCGGGCAAAACCACGTTGTTGCAAATTTTAGGCACCTTAGATCACCCCAACAAACAAAACGATACCGAACTAGAAATCAACGGACAATCGGTTTTGGATTTGAATGATACAGCCTTGTCCAAATTTAGAAACACCCATTTGGGATTTATTTTTCAATTCCACCAATTGCTTCCCGAATTTACGGCCTTAGAAAATGTGTGCATTCCTGGATTTATTGCTAAAAGAGACAAAGCGACGGTTGAAGCCGAAGCCAAACACTTATTATCGTATTTGGGATTAGCCGATCGCATGCAGCACAAACCCAGCGAACTTTCTGGTGGTGAGCAACAACGCGTAGCTGTAGCCCGTGCTTTGATTAACAAACCTGCCGTATTATTTGCCGATGAACCTTCAGGCAACTTGGATAAAACTTCGGCCCAAAATTTACACGAATTGTTTTTTAAACTGCGTGATGAATTTGGCCAAACCTTTGTAATTGTGACCCACAATGAAGAATTGGCTAATATGGCCGATCGAAAACTGACCATGGTGGATGGAAATATTGTAACCATTTAAATTGATTAACCGATAAGTCACACTAGCTTAAATGAACTTGCCAACGTATTAAAAGTACATTTACGTTTGTAGAACTTATATGACTTATATGTTAAAAAAATGACGCCATCCGAGTTAAAAGAATTTCTTGACGAAAAGGTTGAGTTGTACAACAATCCAAATTTCATTACGAGCGACCCCGTTCAGATTCCGCATTTGTATACCTTAAAAGAAGATATTGAAATTTCGGGTTTTCTGGCTGCTACCATAGCTTGGGGCAACCGAAAGATGATCATCAACAACGCCCATAAAATGATGCAGTTGCTTGGGAATTCGCCCTACGATTTCGTGATGAGTCACACCGATGAACAATTGGAAAACCTATCGCAATTCGTACACCGAACCTTCAACGGAACCGATTTTGTCGGATTCATCAAAGGCTTGCAACACATTTATCAAAACCATAACGGGTTAGAAGGCGTATTTTCCCAACCCACGCCTAGCCTGCAGCATTCCATTGCCCTTTTTAAATCCCATTTTTTTGAAATAGGTCATGCCATGCGTACTGAAAAACACATTTCGGATCCGTTAAATGGCTCTGCAGCCAAACGCATCAACATGTATTTGCGTTGGATGGTACGAAAAGACAACAAAGGTGTAGACTTAGGGATCTGGAAAAACATTGAAGCGGCTCAATTGTCATGCCCCTTAGACGTTCATTCGGGCAATGTAGCACGAAAGTTAGGCCTACTGCACCGCACACAAAATGACGCTAAAGCAGTCGTTGAACTCGATTCCCAATTGCGGATTTTAGATACAAAAGATCCCGTAAAATACGATTTTGCCTTGTTTGGATTAGGCGTTTTTGAAGGATTTTAAAAAAAGTTTCTACTTAATTTAAATATTATTTTATTTAAAAATACTTAAAATACTTCCTATTCAAAATCACACATTAAATACGTACTATTGGCAATATGTATCGTAATGCTGAGAGATCAATATCCGTTGACTAAGATCTCCCTGAACAGGGGTTAAGTCGCTAAATTTAAAATAAAAAACATCAGTTTCATCTTTATACCATTTATTAACTAAAGGGGTAAAAGAAGGTGAATCAAATTCAATGTAAATATCATCATTGCTGACATTTTCAACAGAATTACTGAGACAAGAAGCTAAGTAGAAAACTTTATAAACTTTAGCAGAATTATTTTCGTCTTTAGAACAAGACGACAATAACATACTCAATGTAAAAACAAATAAAATATTTTTTCTCATAAAAATTCTTTTGATTCGACTGTGGAGAATACCGGATTCGAACCGGTCGCCTCTACGCTGCCAGCGTAGCGCTCTAGCCAAATGAGCTAATCCCCCAAAATTTCTCTGCGAATATAAGTATTTTTATGAATAAATAAAATAAAGTTTTCATTTCGTTTTTTGTCAAATTTCAAACTATATAAAGTGTAGTAACCGAACGAAAGATTCTTTTGAAACCATAAAAAAATGCTGTAGTTTTACCCCATTAATACCTTACCATGCACGCTGACTATATTACCGACCAACAATTTGCCGACCTTACTTATAAGGAAGAAGATGTGAAATTTAAAGAATATGAAAATTGCACGTTTACCCGTTGCGATTTTAGAGCGTGTTCGTTTACCGCCGTAACCTTTATTGATTGTAATTTTTTTGATTGTAATTTTAAAAACACCAAAATCAATCATGTATCGTTGCGTGATGTATGGTTTACCAATTGCGATTTTACAGCCGTTAACTTTGCCATGACCGATCAAATTTTATATGAATTTCATTTCAAAGACAGTTTGTTGGATTATGCCCAATTTTATAGTTTGAAACTTAAAAAAATGCAATTCATCAATTGCAGTATGGTAGCCGTTGATTTTATGGAAAGTGATTTAACAGAAGCTTTATTTGATAATTGCAATCTAAGACACGCGGTATTTATTGGTACCACAGCGCTTAAAACCGATTTTTCGACCAGTTATGACTTTACTATTGATCCTGAAAAAAACAAACTAAAAAGAGCTATTTTTTCCTCTGAAAATCTGGCGGGTCTGTTGCAGAAATACGACTTGGTGATTAAATAAAAAATAATTGTTTAAAATTATTGTTTTTCAATAAATATTTATTGATATTTGCTGCTTAATTCAAAACTTTCATCAAATGAAAATTAGTTCAAAGCAAATGCTTCGTATCTTATATGCAATCGCCTGGGTCATCTTTATTGGACTTTGCATCAAAGCAGGTGGTTTTATATTCAACACCTTTTTTACCTTATGCATCAATCCGGAAGGTGCCAATCATTTTTGGAACAATATGGACTTATCCCAATTGTACCTCTCGGGTAAAAGTTATTTCATTCAGTTTACGGTCTTAATTTCTGTGGTAACTGTATTACAAGCCTTGCTGTTTTATTGGATCGTAAAAATTCTGCACGACAAAAAATTAAATTTAGATCGTCCTTTCAATTCAGAAGTTTGTAAATTCATCTTCCGTCTTTCATATATTTCGTTAGCAATTGGCTTGGTTCAGCTTTTTGGCGGGATGCTTTTGATCGCCCAATTGCAATCGGTACACCTTAGTTTGCCTCAAAGCAGTCAAGTTTCTTTGCGAGAACATGAAATTTGGTTGTTTATGGGAATCATTCTTTTTGTCATTGCCCAAATTTTTAAACGCGGTATTGAGCTGCAAGATGAAAACGAATTAACAGTATAAATTATGGCCATAGTAGTCAATTTAGATGTCATGATGGCAAAACGTAAAATGTCACTCAACGAACTTTCGGAAAAGGTAGACATTACCCTAGCCAATTTGTCCATTTTAAAAACGGGTAAGGCTAAGGCTGTGCGCTTTAGTACACTCGAAGCCATTTGCAAGGTGTTGGATTGTCAGCCGGGAGATTTGTTAGAATTTGTGGAGGAATAACGAAAGAAAAATATTCTGTTTTCTATAGCACAAAAGGATTATTAGCAGAAACTTATTCGCTAATTTCAAGTTTATAGCCCTTGCTGCGAATCACTACAATGTTTATGTTGGCATCAAGTTCTAGTTTTTTTCGAAGTTTTGAAATGAACATGTCTAAACTTCGCCCTACTACAACGCCTTCATCTTCCCAAATTTCTTTTTGCAACCTACTTCTTTCAATGATCTGATTGGGTGATTGGGCAAAAATGAGCATCAAACGGGTTTCGGTATCCGTCAAATCGATGCTGACTTCGTTATGCAACAATTGCCGCTTTTGTGCATCAAATAAAATCGAACCAAGGGCAAAGCTCTTGTCATGGAAAACCTTAGGCGCTGTTTTCTTTGGCTTTACTACTTTACTATACGCAAAAACCAATAAGACCATTAAAGCTAACCCTCCAAAAAAATAAGCATAACGGGATCCATTAGTATGTGTTTCATTAAATTGAATGGAAATAACATAACAGGCTTTGGGCTGTCTTCTTCCAATACATGATACAATATCATCTTTTTGATTCTTGGAAATGGCAAAGGCATAAACTACACTTGAATTAGAACAGTTGAGCACATTAACAATATAATCTTGAGCATTTGGATCTTTGATTAGTATGCTTTTCGTAATACTTACAAGTGATGCTGTTTGAAAAGTAAGCTCGTTTTCAAACCTTATTTGGTATTCATTTTCGTTTATTTTAACTACCGGAAGTACTCGAGAGGTAGTATCGCCCGATTGCAAAAGCAACTCATGACCAATTCTGCGGAGTAAAACTTCTCTTTTGGAACGTTCAAAACCAGCAGCCGGATTTGCCTCAATAGCCACAAAACTAACGGCAATAAAGAAAAGTGGCAGCACTAAAAATAGGGCTTTTCGGTTTATAGAGCGTAAGAATTGACTAAATTGCATCGTGTAAATTAAATATTTACAAAGTTTACATTTTTATTTACAATACCAAATCCTAGGTCTGAAAAATATAACTGTACATTCGCAACATAAATTAAATGACTATGAAAAATATGAAAAGAATCTTCACAGCACTTACTATTGTGTTATTTGTAATTAGCGGGCAATTGTTCACCAATTGTGAAGAAAAAAAAGAAACTACGACTATTTCAAAACCGGAACCCCAACCGCTAACCGAAGCGCAACAAAAAGCCAATCTTGAGGCTAAAGCAAAATGGGAAGCTTCACCAGACGGCATTCAATACAAAAAATGGCAAAATTCTCCAGAAGGAAAAAAAGTAAAAGCCAGCCATGACAAAATAAGAAAGCAACTTCAAGAATTCACAAACATGGAAGCCGTAGTAACTTCGGTTACCTTTGAGCGTGAAGGAGCAAAAGGAAAAGGTCCGAAATGGCTGTTGGTGCAAATTGAAGGCGAAACCTACATGATGCAATTTGTTTCTAAAGAGTTTGAACGATTGAAAAGCTTGCAAGTCAACGATAAAATTAGCCTCAAAAGCCGCAGTGCGGGGTATTCTAACAACCATCCCTATTTGATTATTAGGGGCGATTATATTGCCAAAGACAACAAAGTATTGTTTAAACGCGATTTGAGTAAAAATAATCGGTGTTAAAATATTCAACGTTTAGCAAAAAAAAAACGATAGCGCGGATTTGTAATCCGTGCCCACAATAAACATAAAAAATCCCGAGTGCAAACTCGGGATTCATTTTTTATACTAAAATATACTATTTCAAACCGGCTAAACTTTGCTCAATCATCGCAATTTTTGCCAAAGCATCAGCTTCTTTTTTGCGTTCGTTGGCAATCACTTGTTCGGGTGCGCCGGCTACAAATTTCTCGTTAGACAATTTGCCTTGCACCGAGCGTAAGAATCCTTTGGTGTAGTTTAACTCTTCGGTTAATTTTGTAATTTCTGCTTCCACATCAATAGCGCCTGTAATTGGTATAAAATATTCATTTGATTTCACACGATACGATAAGGCTCCGTCTACTTTATCTGAAACGTACTCTAAAGTTGTAACATTTCCTAACTTCTGCACAACCGAATCAAAATAGGTTGCGGCTTTTTCATTATTCATCACACGCAATTCAATGGCATCTCTAAACGGTATGTTTTTGTCTTTACGAATGGTTCGAATGCCAGAAATGACTTCGGTTGCAAAATCAAAATCAGCAATCAATTGCGCATTAAAAGGTTTGGCTGTTGGCCACTCCCCTACAATCAACGCTTGTTCAGGTGTTCTTTCGGCTATGTGGTGCCACAATTCTTCAGTTAAAAACGGCATGAATGGATGCAACAACTTCAAGTTGTTTTCCAACATTTCGATCGCTTTATCAAACGTAGCGCGGTCAATTGGTTGTTGGTATCCTGGTTTGATCATTTCTAAGAACCACGAACAAAAATCGTCCCACACCAATTTGTAAATGCCCATTAAGGCATCCGACAAACGGTATTTATCAAAGTTATCTTCTATTTCGACTAAGGTTTGTTGCAATTTGGCTTCGTACCATTCAATCGCTACTTTAGACGATTCGGGTTGGGCAATATCGGCTACTTCCCATCCTTTGATCAGTTTGAAGGCGTTCCAAATTTTATTGGCAAACCCTTTTCCTTGGTTGCACAATTCTTCGTCGAATAAGATGTCGTTTCCGGCCGAAGCACTCAACAACAATCCCACGCGAACTCCATCGGCACCAAATTTTTCAATTAATCCGAGTGGTTCAGGTGAATTTCCAAGCGACTTAGACATTTTACGCCCTTGCTTATCACGAACTAATCCGGTTAAATATACGTTTGAAAATGGTTTTTCTCCCGCATATTCATACCCTGCAATAATCATACGGGCTACCCAAAAGAACAAAATATCGGGTCCGGTAACCAAATCATTGGTAGGATAATAGTATTTAAAATCTTCATTTTCTGGGTTTAAAACCCCACCAAAAACCGCCATTGGCCATAACCAAGAAGAGAACCACGTGTCAAGCGCATCCGCGTCTTGTGTTAAGTCGTTTATGGTTAATTGTTTATTGTTGGTTTTGGCTTGTGCTAAAGCTAAAGCTTCTTCTTTGGTTTCAGCTACTACGAAATCTTCTTTTCCGTCCCCGTAGTAATAGGCTGGAATTTGTTGTCCCCACCACAATTGGCGCGAAATATTCCAATCGCGAATGTTGTTCAACCAATGCGCATAAGTATTGTTGAAACGGCTTGGGTATAATGTAACATCATCGGATTCTAAAACGGCTTTAATGGCTGGTTTTACCAAATCTTCCATTTTTAAGAACCATTGATCCGATAAACGAGGTTCGATTACGGCTT
>NZ_JBILKB010000086.1:0-7134 GCF_044376915.1 Flavobacterium sp. | reverse complement strand
GATCGAGTCGTGCCACAAGAAGGACAAGGATAGTTTGTTACTTTTTTAAAAACACACCCTATAGGCTGTTGGATATTTTCTTTATGATTGAAAAGAAAAAGCCATCCATAACCCAGTCCAATTAGTGCTAATAAAAAAACATACAATCTGTTTTTCTTCATTTGATACAGAGAAAATGGTTAAAAAAACCACATATAAAATGTGGTTTGTTTTTAGTATAACATTGCTTGATTGAATTTTTCAAGGTTTTTCTCTTTAGTTGCTCCTTGAATTAAGAACCAGTCTACAATAGCCCAAATTCCTAAACCACCACAGGTTAATAATTTTCCTACTCCCATTCCAGTGTCTCCAATATAAAATCTATCGATTCCATAGGCTCCGGCAAAAATAGAAATAAGTAATGCAGTAGTTGGATCTTTAAATTGAACCATTTGAACCATTGGCCATTTTTCATCGTCTAAAGCCAATAATCTTTCACGTATCGCATGTAAGTTGTGCCCTTCAAAAAATTTAGAATTTGACATCATGAACATGTCTACTTTGTTTGCATCCATTTTAGTTAGTTTTTAGTTAGTTGATACGAATATAATAAATTATTGTATAAGTCTAACCTAATTGAATTTGTTACAGATTATTTTGCATAAACCGCAAAAATTTTATCCACTATGGTTTGGGCTAGTTTTTGATGGCTTTCTACTGTCCATCCCGCAATATGAGGGGTTAATAGCACATTATTTGCTTGGAGTAAATAATCAAATGCTTCTGGTTTTTCTCCTTCAAACAAGGTTTCAAACGATAATTTTTCATATTCTAATACGTCCAAACCGGCGCCCAAAACTTTTTTCGTTTTCAAAGCGGCCACTAGGTCTTCTGTAACAACTGAATTCCCTCGAGCAGTATTGATAAACCAAAAGGGCTTTTTGAATGTAGAAATAAATGCTGTGTTTATCATTTTATCCGTCTCGGGAGTCCAAGGCGTATGCAAACTGATAACATCGGCTTGTTCTTGAAGTTCGACTATTGAAACTTGTTTAGCATTTGCATCGCCTACATTCGGTAAAATATCATAACACAATGTGGTTACATCAAAGCCACGCAATTTTTTGGCGAACGATTTTCCCATAGTTCCATAACCAATAATGCCAATGGTTTTTCCTTCCAATTCATGTCCGCGATTGCCTTCTCTGATCCATTGACCCGATTTGACTTCGGTATTGGCTTTATTCAATTGATTAAAAAGCGAAAGCAACATTCCTAAAGCATGCTCCCCCACGGCATTTGCATTGCCCTCGGGGGCTGCAATGAGACGAATCCCTTTAGCTGTGGCATAATCACAATCAATACTTTCTAAACCAGCACCCACTCGTGCAATAAATTGCAAATTTGTGGCTTTGTCTATAAACGATGCATCTATTTTAAACCGACTTCGTATAACAATACCCTGGTAGTTTTCAATTTTAGCCTCAATATCTTGTTTAGAAGACGTAAAATCGGCTTCATTTTGAAAACCCGCTTGTTGCAATTGGTCCCAAAGAAGTGGGTGATTGCTATCGAGATGTAAAATTTTAAAAGGCAAATCCATGCTGTTGATTTAAAGGATAAAAATACAAGAAAATAAAGTACAAAAAAAATGAGGCCTTTCGACCTCATTCATTGTTACATATTTAACCAAGCGGTCGGATTTAAAGTTGTTGTATTTTGTAATACTAAAAACTTGATCACGGCCTTGCCTGAGGCATCGGTATGAATCCTTCCTATGCTTTGTTTGATGCTTACTTTTTGACCTTTACTCACGCTTACTGAAGCTAAATTTAGATAAACTGTGATAAAATCTCCGTGCTGGATGTAAACCGCTTTGTTATTTGCTGAAATGACTTGGACTTGCAACACTTCACCAGCAAAAACAGCTCGAGCCGAAGCTCCTGGCTCAGTAGTAATTTCAATACCACTATTATGAACGGTTAAGTTTTTATGCACGGGATGCGGTTGGTCCCCATAATATTGAGAAACGCTGCCTTTTACAACAGGCCAAGGCAATCTTCCTTTATTGGCTTTAAAGTTGTCTGAGGACACTTTCCCTTCTGCAGAAAGGACAAACTTTGTGGCTTCCTTTGTTCCTGCTTTAGGAGCTGTAGTTCCGGTTTTTGCTGCATTTCTTTTATTAGCAGCCGCAATCTCATCGGCAATAATTTTCTTAATTTGACGGTCTATTTGCTTGGCTTCTTTTTGTTTTTTGTCGATTTCGGCAGTAATTTGCTTTTTATCTTTCTGAATCGATTTTACCAAACGCTCTTGCTCTTGTTTTTCTTTTTCCAGTTCTTTTTTCTCTTGTTCCGTTTCGACCAAAACTTGTTCCTTTTCTTTTTTATTGGTCTTAAGCTTTTGCTCGGCTTGTTCTAATTTTTGTTGTTTGGTTCGAATTTCTTCGCCTTGCATTTTCCTAAAATCGGCATATTGCTTCATGTACTGAATGCGCTTGTAGGCCTGAAGAAAATTTTGGGAAGAGAGTACAAACATGACCCTACTTTGTTCGTTTCGACTTTTATACGATTTAACGATCATTTTTTCATAATCTTCCTTCAACACCGTCAACTCTCTGTTCAATTTGTTCATCTCGAGTTGGGTCAAATAGATGTTATCCGATAGTATTCGAGTTTGTTTTGCAGTTGTATTCAATAATTTTTGACGCAAAGCTATCAATCCTTTTTGTTGATCAATTTGTTTTAATACCGATTTTTCTTTTTTCTTTTCCGATTCTAATCGTGCTTTCTTTTCGGCAATTTCGTTTAGAATTTGCTCTTTTCTTTGCTCTAATTTTTGTTGCTCAGAAGGTTGCGCAAAAGCCATTGAGGTTATGAAAAAGAAAAGTAATGTTTTTAAAAATTGGTTCATGCACTTTGGTTTTTTACAAAGGTAGTTTTGTTTTACTAAAATAAAAAATTAATCGATTTGAATTGCCTTGTAATCATTAGGAATTACATATGAATAACTCAAATTTTCATTAAATGTTGTGTTTTTGTATTCAATAGCAATTGAAATTTTTTCTTTTTGAGTGGCTTGAATATTGACTGCGTTAGGCAAAAAAATGCGTTCCACTTCTGTATATGATGGGTATTGAATTTCTAAAGCTCTATTTTGACTGGCCTGAGAAATGGTTTCTTTTTTTAATAAATAATTGGCTGCTTCAAAATAAAATTCTTTACTAATATCGGTTGTGGATGCTGGAGACAATTTGAATAATTTTTCATTGATTTCAGAAATCCAGTTGCCTTTTGACAAATCATCGATCGCTCTTCCTAGGAATAAATTTTGTACTTTCTGAAAATCAAGATCAGAACCCAGCCAGTTGCTAAGCACGCTAAAATCCCCTTCAAAATAAGTGTTGTTGATTTTTTCATAATAACTCACTTTTGTGGGGGTTATCAGGGCCTTTGCTACAGGAAACCCAAGTATTTTAATGTTGACCCAAATGATTTCATTTTTTTTGATGCGAATATCTACATTCAAAGAATGGGATTGCGAAGGATCTTCATACTTGGCATTTGCTTTAATATTTAAAGTTTTAAAATCAGATAAATTAGCATAATGACCGTTGATGATCTTAGTAATTTCTGTTGTGTCTTTCGCAGCGGCAGTAGCCACTGCTTGTTTTGATTTACAACCAATTATTAAAAAAGCACAAACGACTGATGAAATATATTTCATTATTTGATTTGTTTTAATTTAGTGGAATACCGTTGTTCATTCGTTGAGTCTTTTAGGTTTTCACAACTGATGATTAATTGCTCATAAAATAGTATTTCAAGCGGTTGATCGTCTACTACAAAATCCAGACCGTTTTCTAAATATGCTTTTGCTTGTTGAAAATTCTTTACTTGATTGCAACCCCATCCCGCATAAAAATAAAAGTTGGGCTGCGTGGGAAAGTGCTCCGAAAATTCAGTTGCTTTAGTAACTAAACGCTGAAAATCTTGTTTTTGTTGTAGCACTTCCAAGTAATACTGCATGCTATCTATCGCATCTGGTTTTTGTTGTATTGCTTTTTCAAAATAATACGCTGCTTTCTCCAAATCCTTTTTTTTCCAGAAGAATTTTGCTACTTCGCTCGCAACCGAAAGGGAAGTGTCTGCATCAAAATAGGGAATAGCGGCATCAACTTCTTTAAAATAAACCGGATTATTGACCGCAAAAATTAAAAATTCATTAAAAACACGGTGCTTGATTTTGAAATCCATTTTAGTACTTTGCAATACTGTAAACATGGATTGGGAAGCTTTTGTGCCATCGTTTGCATTCAAATAAAATTTTACCAAACTAACGGCTGCCCATTCCGAACTTGGAATCTCTTTTTCCAATGCTTTTGCTACTTCAAAAGCCTTTTCCTCTTGGTTAAAACTGAGGTATAGATTAATTAAGTCGATATAATTTTGTTCGTATTTGGGATGTTCTTTAATACCTAATTCTAAGGTTTCTTTTTTAGGCGCAGCAAATTCGGTAGAACGTTCCAATTTTAGTTTATAGAATTCCATGGTTTTCGTCAAATGAGCAGTCGCTTCCATTTCTTTTAACAAGGCAAGCGCTTTTTCTTTTTGATCGGTATTCATGTATAATGACACCAAATCTTCTCGCATATTGGGGTCAAATTCAACCAATTTTTGAACCACCCCAATCGCCTTATCAAAGGCTTTGGTTTGGTAATAAATATCGTACAGTCCGTTCCAATACCAGCGCTGTTTCGCATCGATTTCTATAGCGCTTTTAAAGGCCATTTCGGCAGCAATATAATTCTTTGCGTCCAATTGATTTTTCCCCAATTCAAATAAAAAAGCAGGGTTTTTAGGTTCTTTTTCTATACATTTTTGAATAGCCACAATAGCTTTATCATAATTTTCAATACCCCGTTGTGCAAGAGCTTCAAAAAAATAATCTTCTGTTTTATTTTCTTCTAACGCAATGTCTTCTGGATTTTGTTGTGCAAAAGTGTAGTTTCCAAAACTAAAAAGTAGGAAAACAATAAAAGCTATGTGTTTTTTCTTTATCATCTATTCTAACACCGAATAATCTCCGATACTAATACTAGTAAAATTGCCATCAAAACTCGCATGATTTCCAATCATGGCGTTGTCTAATTTTGCATTTTTAATATGTGAATGCGTTTGCACCAAACTATTCTTTATAGTAGAATCAATAACATGACAGCCTTTGCCTAACGAAACATTAGGACCGACAGTCGCGTTGATTAACACCACATCTTCTCCTATGTAACAAGGTGGAATGATCGTCGAATTTTCTTGTTTTACACCATAATCAATCAAATGTTCGCCATCGTTATGTAAAAACCCAAGCATTCTTGTATTGGTTTCCACCGTAACGTCTTTATTCCCGCAATCCATCCATTCATCCACTTTTCCGGGAACAAATTTCATGCCTTTGGCCATCATTTGTTTGATCCCATCGTTAATTTGGTATTCGCCACCGTGAATTATGTTATTGTCTAACACCGATTGCAATTCGTTTTTCAAAACGGCAACATCCTTGAAATAATAAATCCCAATCACCGCCAAATCCGACACAAATTCTTTTGGTTTTTCAACCAATTCAATGATTTCGCCGTTTGGATTTAAATTCACGACACCAAAAGCTTCAGGTTGGTCTACTTGTTTTACCCAAATTACACTATCGGCCGAAGTATCTAAGTCAAAATCGGCACGAATTAAGGTGTCGGCATAAGCAATAACAGCTGGACCGCTCAAAGAATCTTTGGCGCACATGATCGCATGACCCGTTCCTAAGGCTTCATTTTGATAATATATGGTTCCTTTTGCTCCTAATTTTTGGGCGATCGCTAATAAATCTTGTTCGACTTTTGCTCCAAAACTTTCATGAATAATAAAGGCTACTTCATCAATTTTCTGATTTAAAACACCGGCAATATCTTCTACTAATCGGTGGACGATTGGTTTTCCTGCCACTGGAATTAATGGTTTTGGAATGGTTAACGTGTGTGGGCGAAGACGAGAACCACGTCCTGCCATTGGTACGATTATTTTCATGTTAGCCCCCTAATCCGCCTAGGCGAGAAATTCCTATTAGGGGTCAATAGGATTTTATTAATTAATTCAATTTATTTATAAACTATTTACACCATTTTGTCAGTTCCCCCTTTTGGGGTTAGGGGGCTCTTTACTTCACCCCAGTACTGCCAAAACCGCCTTCGCCTCTTGAGGTTTCAGATAATTCGGTTACTTCAAGCCATTCGGCGCGTTCGTGTTTGGCGATGATTAATTGAGCGATGCGTTCTCCGTTTTCAATTACGAAATCTTCATGGGATAAATTTACTAAAATCACTCCAATTTCGCCACGATAATCAGCATCAACTGTTCCGGGCGAATTTAAAACGGTGATTCCTTTTTTAGCTGCTAAACCACTTCTTGGTCGCACTTGCGCTTCAAAACCAATAGGCAATTCAATAAAAAGTCCGGTTTTAACTATGGTGCGTTCTAAAGATTTTAAAGTGATGGGTTCTGAAATATTCGCACGCAAATCCATTCCTGCCGAAGCAATGGTTTCATAATTAGGTAGCGCGTGACTCGATTTGTTGATGATTTTAATTTGCATATTATTTTCTTCTGATGATCTTTACAATAGTTTCTTTTTCGTTTCTGTAGACAAAGTACGCAAAAAATAAGATTGAGGCAATACCGAATAGATACGTTTCGCGTAAAATAGGCACATAAAATGAAATTCCAGAAAGCACAATGGCTAATCCTAAATACGTGAAAATCGATTTTTTATCATAGGGAATTGGATATTTCTTTTGCCCCATATAATAGGAAATAAACATCATGGTTCCATAAGCGAAAATAGTGGCAATTGCCGATCCCATGTAACTGATTATTGGAATTAAAAGTACGTTTAACGCTAAGGTCACTATTGCCCCTACGATTGAAATATAAGCTCCAATTTTCGTTTTATCGATCAGTTTGTACCAAACGGATAAATTGGTGTAAATGCCTAAGAAGAAATTAGCCAATACAATTAAAGGCACGATTTCCATTGCAGTCCAATAGCTTTCTTTAGGCACTAAAAATAATTTTAATACGTCGGCAAAAACGATGACTCCTAAGCAAATGA
>NZ_JBILKB010000030.1:0-22944 GCF_044376915.1 Flavobacterium sp. | reverse complement strand
CATTCAAATGGCGGACGAGATGATTGTCATTACCCCCCATGAAATCGTACAAGACCAACCGTGTAATTTAATACAAAGTGGGATATTCAATACGTTATTTGATTCGGAACATTTATCTTTTGATGCAGCTATTGGTAAATTTAAAATCAAATAGCTCAGACATCAAAATGTGTTACTTCAATTACTTGACCCGCTTTTAAATCGTTAAGGTGAATATTACCAACTCTCACGCGAACCAACCGCAAAGTAGGAAAACCAACTGCAGAGGTCATTTTACGTACTTGTCGAAATTTACCTTCCGTTAAGGTGATAGAAACCCAAGATGTAGGGCCGTGACGCTCATCACGAATCTTTTTTCCACGTTCGCCTAAATTGGAAATAACATCTAATCTAAAAGCTCTACACTTTTTTGTTTTGTATTTTTTGCCGTGAACTCCAATTTCAACTCCATTTCTCAATTGTTCAACAGCGGCTTCTGTAATCATTCCATCGACTTGAGCGAAATATTCCTTTTCTACTTTTTTACTTCGGACAATTTCACTCATCATGCCATCAGTGGTCAACAAGAGTAACCCTTCAGAATCTTCATCTAAACGACCAATTGCCATTGTATTTGGCGGAAATTCATACAATTCACCCAATAGTTTTTTAGGTCGCTTGAGTTGGTAAACAAACTGCGACAAATAACCATAAGGCTTGTGGATAAGATAATGATGGTGCATGGAATTTATTTGTCGCAAAAATACAATTTTCAAATTTGAAGTTTGATATAATTCCGTATTTTTACATTTTATAACTTTTCGTATGACAAATCCTGTTTTCATCTTAGTAACTTTTTGTTTTGCGCTTGCTGCAGGATTTTTCCTTGGCAAACTTTTTTTTAGTGCCCGTTCACAATCTGAAAAATCTGGATTAGAAGCCCGAATTAACGGACTTTTAGAACAAATCGAACAGCTTAAAAATCAAGTTCTCCAATATACTTTGGACAAAGAAAACCTTCAAAAAGAGAAAGAAAGTTTGGCTATTCATTTGGCAAAGAAAGAGAACGATTTTGACAATCTTCTGGAACGCAGTAAAGAACAAAAACAAGAAGTAGAACAACTACAAGAAAAATTCACCAAAGAATTTGAAAATTTAGCCAATAAAATTCTGGAAGAAAAAACCGTAAAATTTACCGAGCAGAACAAAGAGAATTTAAAAAATATTCTTTCACCTCTACAAGACCGCATTCAACTTTTTGAGAAGAAAGTAGAAGATACACATAAAGAAAGTATCGACTATCATGCAGCTTTGCGCCAGCAAATACTTGGCCTTCGCGAAATGAACGAGCAAATGAGTAAAGAAACTCTTAATTTAACAAAAGCATTAAAAGGTGATAGTAAAATGCAAGGAAATTGGGGCGAATTAGTTTTAGAACGGGTTTTAGAAAAATCAGGATTAGAAAAAGATCGCGAATATTTTGTACAACAAAGTCATACGACAGAAGACGGCAGCCGAGTATTTCCCGACGTGATTATCAATTTGCCTGATGGCAAAAAAATGATTATCGATTCTAAAGTAACGCTTACAGCCTATGAACGCTACACTAATGAAGAAGATGAAACCTTAAAAAATCAGCATTTAAAAGAACATGTCGTTTCCATCAATCGTCATGTGGAACAGTTAGGCAATAAGAACTATCAGGATTTATACCAAATGGAGAGCCCTGATTTTGTCTTGTTATTCATCCCAATTGAATCGGCTTTTGCAATTGCTTTAAATGTTGACACCACATTATACAACAAAGCTTTTGAAAAAAACATAGTGATTGTAACACCTTCTACCCTTTTAGCAACACTTCGTACTATTGATAGCATGTGGGCCAATCAAAAACAGCAAGAAAATGCTTTAGAAATCGCGCGTCAAGCAGGAGCCTTGTATGATAAATTCGAAGGATTTGTTGGGGATTTGATTAAAATTGGCAAAAAAATGGACGAAGCCAAAATTGAATATGGTGCAGCCATGAATAAACTAACTGAAGGCAAAGGTAATTTAATCACTAGTGTAGAAAAATTAAAAAAAATGGGCGCTAAAGCCAAAAAATCTTTACCCGAATCGGTGTTAAAGAGAGCTGAAAACGACACTAATGATTCTTTAGAACTAAACGAATAAATCATGCATACCGCCAATACAGTTGCCGCTTCAAAAATTACATTGTCCGAATTAATGCTACCCTCCCATTCCAATTTTAGTGGAAAAATTCATGGTGGCTATTTATTAAAATTGATGGACCAAATTGCATTTGCTTGTGCGTCTAAATATTCTGGCTGTTATTGTGTAACAGCATCCGTTGACACTGTAGATTTTTTAAATCCAGTGGAAATTGGCGAACTGGTAACCCTAAAAGCCTCCGTAAACTATGTTGGAAAAACTTCAATGGTAGTGGGTATTCGAGTGATCTCAGAGCAAATCCAGACCGGCGTTAAAAAACATTGCAATTCGAGCTATTTTACTATGGTGGCAAAAGATGAAAACGGAAATAACAGTACTGTTCCCCAATTGATACTTTCTAATATGGAGGAAGTTAGACGGTTTTATGATAGCATCAATCGGATTGAAAACAAAAAGAAATACAAGGCTATGGAAATGACTTTTGATTACCAATCGGAGGAAGCATTGGAAAACTTAGCACATTACAATGTGGTACTTTCAGACAGCTTTCAAAAACCGTAGTATTGAATAAATAAAAGTATATTATTTTTAAAAAAAAGTTATATTTGTTATATCAAAACTTAATAAACTTTAATGATATGATAAAAAAATACGCAATTCTTTTATTTTTTGCTACTTCCTTATCACTTTATTTTTCATGTACTGATCAAGACGATGATGATTATACTTCTATAACACCTGTTGCAGTTGATTTAACTACAGTACCCTATGAAAAATTATCGGACTACCACTTTTTTTCAGGTGTCTTAAGCAATCAAATTCCTTCAAAGGATGTCATTCCATACGAACCTAATTCGTCTTTATTTACGGACTATGCCCATAAAAAACGTTTTGTATGGATCCCAAAAGGCGCAAAAGCTACATTCAACGGAGATGACGCTATATTAGAACTTCCCGTGGGATCTGCAATTATAAAAACATTTTACTACGACCATGTACTTCCTTCAAACACTACAAAAATTATAGAAACGAGGATTATGATTCGTAAAAATACCGGTTGGATTTTCGCAGACTATGTTTGGAATGAAGAACAAACAGAGGCTTATCTGGACTTAAACGGAAGCATAAAAAATATTTCTTGGCAAGATGAAAACAATGTAACTCGAACAATTGATTATCGCATTCCGAATGAAGCTCAATGCATCGTTTGTCACAAAACCAAGCAAACTATAAATGGCGTATACAGCCAAAAAAATATTCCTATTGGTATTAAACCCCAAAATCTCAATAGAATGTTCACATATGGTAGTCAAACCGTAAACCAATTAACCAAATGGATAGATTTAGGTATTTTAGAAAACAATTTTAACCTACCTTCAGCAGCTAATACAACAGTAGATTATAACGATACGAGCCAACCCTTAGAAAAAAGAGTACGTTCCTATTTTGACATCAATTGCGCGCATTGCCACACCCAAGATGGACATTGTGATTATCGCCCTATGTCGCTTTCTTTTTCAGAAACCAATAACAATTTAACCAATATGGGTGTTTGCGTAAATACCCAAGATATGCAAGATTTTAGTCCCGAGTTGAGTAAAATTGTTACCCCAAGAAGGATTAATCAATCCATGTTATACCACCGTTTAAATACAGTTGACGAAACGTATAGAATGCCGATACATGGAAGAACAGTTATTCATGCCGAAGGCATTGCATTAGTTGAAGCTTGGATTAACTCACTACAAGATTGTAGATAAAAAATATAGCTATGAAAAAAAAATACATTTTATCCATTTTATTTTTTTGTTTTGAAATTGTTACAGCTCAAGACAATTGCGCATCCGCCATTTCGATCACAACAGCCGGGACGTATAGTGTAGGGACCATTAATGGCACACAACTACCACAGGTCAATTGTACCTTAACTAATGAATCCACATCCGCTGCAGAGTGGTACGCCTACACACCAACTAGTAATTATACGGTGACGGTTAGTTCAGATTTAGTAGAAAATAGTTGTAAAGACACTCGATTACGAATTTACTCTGGAACATGTGCTGCATTAACATGTGTTACTAGTGACGATGATTCTGGTACTATAAATTGTGACGCCACAGGATTGTCTTATCTCTCTAGAGCATCCTTTAATGCGACGGCCGGAACCACCTACTATATTATTTGGGACAACCGCTGGAGTACAACTGGTTTTAATTTTCAATTAACAGAAATTTCAGTTGGGTACAATCCTTGCTCAACAGCAACAGCAATTGTTCCAGGAACTACCGTGGTGAATACCCTAAATCAAATCAACATTAGTACAGCTTGTTCTTCTGCCAACTTATCCAAATGGTATTCTTACACACCAACAATTAACGCTACCGTAACGGTTTCGTCTGATCTTGCTGTTAATATTTGCAAAGACACCAATTTCAGTGTATATACAGGGAATTGCTTAACAGGATTAACCTGTATTACTAGTGATGATAATTCTGGTGTTATTGCTTGTAACAGCGGAAATTCGAATTCTAACTTATCCCTAAAATCATTTGACGTAACTGCTGGCACAACATATTATATTGTATGGGACAATCGATGGAGTACAACTGGTTTTGACTTTACACTTACTCAAGTTCCAATAATTATTCCCATAACGTATACCACTCAAACAATTTCCACTATTAATAGTTCATACAATATTTGCGTAGTCGATATGAATGGAGATCACAAAGACGATATTGTTGGGATTAACGCAAATTCAATGCGCGTTCATTATCAAGGTACAACGCCAGGAAATTTCACAATGACCGATCATAATTTTTCATTTACGGGATCAACTTCTGCAGTACTTCTCCCCAACTGGAGCATGGCAGCAGGGGATTATAATGATGATGGTTATAATGATTTAGTTCTCGGAAATGGAAATGGAGCATCAATAATTACTTCAAATAGCACCGGAACCAATTATACGGCAACTGTTCCTGGCCAATATATTTTTTCACAACGCACTAATTTTACTGACTTAAATAATGATGGTAATTTAGACATATTTGTATGCCATGATATTGCACCCAGTTGTTATTATTTAAATAACGGTAATGGTAATTTAACGTATTTCCAATCGACTGTTACACCAGGGTCAATGAATATTGCCACTACTACAGGCAATTATGCCACTTTGTTTACCGATTTTGACAACGATGGCGATAGCGATGTATTTGTTTCCAAATGTTCAGGACCACCTTGTGAATTGTATCGATATGATGGCAATAACACCTATACTAATATTTCTGCCGTTGCAGGTATAAACGTAACTCCCATTCAAACCTGGTCTTCAGCAATTGCTGATTTTGATAATGATGGGGATATGGACATCATCATTACTGCAAGTGCAAGTTTGCATAAATATTTTAGAAACAATTTAGATACTACTAATACAACTGAAGAGGCATTTACAGATATTACTGTAGGCTCAGGATGGGACACCAACCTTTCTACCAATATTGACAACATTGCATACGACTTTGACAACAACGGATTTGTCGATGTTTTAGGTGGTGGTGGTAAAATCATGTACAACAGAGGCAATAGTACTTTTTCATCCGTAAGCTATACAGGAATAAGCGTAGGTGCTGTAGGTGATTTAAATAATGATGGCTTTTTAGATATACAAAATGGAACAACTATTCGTTATGCAGTACCAAATGGTAACAATTGGATAAAATTTTCATTACAAGGTGGACAAAGCAATCGAAATGGGATTGGAGCCCGAATCGAAATTTATGGTACTTGGGGAAAACAAATTAGAGACATTAGAAGTGGTGAAGGTTTTAAACACATGAGTTCGCTAAATGCGCATTTTGGTATCGGAACCGCAACAGCTATAACTCGTGCGGTAATTCGTTGGCCGTCTGGAACAGTTGATGTAATCAATAATCCAAGCATCAACCAATCGCTACATGTAGTTGAAGGCTCTAGTCCATTGCATCAAGATGGGTTTACTGATTCAAAACTGGTACTTTATCCCAATCCGGCAACTGATAAATTATTGCTTAGTAATATTGACATCCAATCCATTAAAACAATTAGTATCATAACACCTCTAGGAAAAGTCATCGATAAGGTTTCGATAGTAAACAATGTGATAAACATCGCAAATTTAACAGAAGGCGTCTATATATTAACACTTATAACAACCGATGGAAAAAAATACACAGAGCGATTCATAAAGAAAAATTAATGATTACCTTTACACTTTAAATTCAATTCAAATGAAAAACCTTACAAAAATCGCATTCGCTTTCTTACTTCTTGCAGGTGTTATGATGAATGCACAAGCCTTAAAAAAAGGATCAGTTACCTATAAATTAGCATTAATAGGAAACGATGAAGCTGCAGCAATGATGGGAGAAAGCACTTTAACCGTTCATTTTGATGAAAAAACACAAGCTACAGAAATGAACATGATGAGCGGCATGATGTTGATGAAAACCATTACACCTGTAGGAAATGTTAAAGACACAAAAATGGCTGTTGAAGTTATGGGCATGAAATATGAAATCATTGAAGCTGGTGAAGAAGCATTAAACAGTAATAATGGTATTGGAAATTTGGAAAATGCAACTGATGTTTCATATGATAAAAATGATGTGAAAGAAATTGTGGGTTTCAAATGTTATAAAGCCAATGTTAAGATGATCGATGGAACTTCAACTATTTTTTATATTACGGAAGCCATTGCACCGCAAACACCTATTAAAGAAACCAAAATAAAACTAGCGGGTTATCCTTTAGAGATTATTACTAGCACACCTCAAGGAGATATGACCATGACGGCAACTTCATTTGCAAAAGAATCACCAAAGGATTGTTTTGTTATTTCTGGAGAAGGCTACACTAAAGTAACTATGGAACAATTCAGACAACAAATGGGTGGTATGTAATATAACCTTCATTTTTAAATTATAAAAGCACTGATATTACGCAGTGCTTTTTTTATTGATGAAATCTGTATATCAAATTACAAATTACTTTCATTGTGTTTTTGTAACTTTGTAAATGATAATATCTAATTCATCCCTAATAATGAAGAAAATAATTACAGCATGCATTAGCTTATTTTTATTACTTTCTTGTACTTCATCAACTGAAGAAGTTGCTATGCATCAAAATGAAGTGGGTACTTGGCGACTTATTGAAGTACTTACAGATCCTGGAGATGGCAGTGGTACTTTTCAACCTGTGGTTAGTTCTAAAACAGTAACATTTGTAGCAAATGGAACAATAAATTGTTTGGGGAATTTATGTGACCTATCCGCAACATCTTCTACACAAACTACAGGAACGTACTCAATTAGTAACAGAAGTATAATGACAACCAATTGCAATCAATTGCAGTTGACCTATGAAATAACAGCAAATATTTTAATCATTAATTATCCTTTCATTGAGACGTGTAAAGCTAAGTATGTTAAAGTAGAATAATACAGTTATACTAACTTCCTAAAAAAATCTAAAAGTACTTGATCATTTAATTTTTCAGGGGTAAATATTTCGAGGATACTTGGCTTTTCGTTTTGGGACAAAAAAACAGCATATTGTTGTGCCAACGAAATTTCATCGTTAGCTTCAAAATAAACCAATCCATGCATTTTTGCTAAATGCGAAGCATTCAGATGGTGTGAAGTTTCAAAAAACGTGTTGAATGTTGGCGTTTCTTCATGACCAGGCAAAATTCTAAAGATCCCTCCTCCTCCATTGTTTATAAGTATGATTTTAAAGTTAGGCTGCAAATAATTATTCCACAATGCATTACTGTCGTATAAAAACCCAATATCACCTGTAACTAAAATGGTAGGCACTCCATTCACAACAGATGCTCCAATTGCAGTAGAAGTACTACCGTCAATACCACTTGTTCCTCTATTGCAGTATACTGTGATGGTTGAATCTAATGGAAAAAGTTGAATATACCGAATCGCCGAACTATTACTAACTTGCAATTGACTGTTCTTGGGCAGCCTCTTACAAATAAAATCAAATACTTTGAAATCAGAAAAAGGAACCGATTTTGTATAACGATTATGTTGAATTAACCGATCATTCCATAAAGTTGTACTAAATGCCTTATAACTACTATCTATTTTTTTATGGGGCAAAATAGCACGCAAAAAAGTAGCACTATCCGTATTAAAATGCTTGGTTAACGCTCCATAGGTATCGTAAGCCCGAATAGTATCCACATGCCAATGATGCGTTGGTTTGTAGTTTCGCAAAAAAGATTTAATGCGTTTTGATACAACCATACCGCCAAAAGTGAGTAATATATCGGGTTGAAAAGCCTTGAGCTCCTCCTCATTAAAAGGCGTAATTAAGGTGTCAATTTGATCAATAAATGAAACATGATGTATATTGGATGTTTTCTCGGTCAACACCACCACACTAGGATCATTAGCTAAATCTTCTATCAACTGCTGTTGAAGGGTATTAGGCGCTAACTCACCCACTAAAACTAACTTTTTCGTTGCCGTTTTCCAATAATCCACTATTGAATCTTCCAGCACAAATGCTGTACTAACATTTAACGAATCAATCCATTTAGCGGCGTAGGTTGGAGTGCTTACTGTTTCATATAGTGGCTCTTCAAAAGGAACATTAATATGTACGGGGCCTTTTTGATGAACCGCTGCGAATAGCGCTTGTTGAATCATTGTATCATTCGCTTCCGAAGCCCATTCGTTTAAATTAGCATTAAACAAACTGTGATTTGCAAATACATTTTCTTGCCGAATCGTTTGTCCGTCTCCAATATCTATTTTATGTTGGGGTCGATCTGCCGATAATACCACCAAAGGAATTTGGCTGTAAAAAGCTTCAGCAAATGCGGGATAATAATTCAACACGGCCGAACCAGACGTACAAACAACCACAACGGGTTCCTGCATCTGTTGCGCAATTCCGAGTGCAAAAAAAGCAGCCGACCGTTCATCGGCTATACTATAACAAGTGAAATAGGGATTATTTGTCAACCCAATAGTCAGTGGCGCATTTCTAGAGCCCGGAGAAATTACGATATGTTTCACCCCTTTGTGTTGGCAAATTTCAAGAATGCTTTGCGCCAAAGGAATTTTTGGGTACTTCATTTTAATAAAATAACTGAAAGACAAAGTTACGAAGTTGAAAAGGTTTTTAGTACTTTTACTCCATAATTTCTTTACGAAATGGACATAAAAATAAGAGACTATCAAAAAAAAGATTGTAATGCTATTTTAGAAATCATCAACGATGCCATTCTAAATTCAACAGCGTTATACGATTACAATATAAGAAGCTTAGCTTCGCAAGAAGCAATTTTTGAAGAAAAAATTAAGAAAGGTTTTCCTGTATTGGTTGCAGAACAAAATGCAACAATTGTTGGATTTGGATATTTCAGTGAATTTCGATTCAGAGAAGCCTATAAATTTACCGCAGAACATTCTGTTTATGCACACAAAGACCAAATTGGAAAAGGCATTGGAAAGTTACTCTTGACTGAATTGATCGCACGAGCTGCACAACAGAAATTACATACGCTTATTGGAGTCATTGACGCTGAAAACACCAATAGCATTGATTTCCACAAAAAATTTGGCTTTGATGAAGTAGGTTTTATCAAAGAATCTGGTTTCAAATTTAACCGATGGTTACATTCGGTTATTATGCAGAAGATGCTTTAGGAAAATTCCAATAAAAAAATTCCAAATTCCAAAAATGTGCTAAATTGGAATTTAGAATTTAAAAATTGATAGTTTTTTGTTTATTTCCCTTCAATCCAATTGATGATTTCGACATCAGTTGGTAGTGTTCTAGGCGACACTACTTTGACTAATTCACCACTTTCATTGATTAGATATTTTTGAAAATTCCATTGCACATCACTATCTTCCAATCCGTTTTTAGCTTTTTGTGTTAAAAATTGATATACGGGATGTTGATCGTTTCCTTCCACAGAAATTTTAGCCATCATTGGAAAGGAAACTCCATAATTTTTTTGACAAAAGGCAGCTATTTGCGCATTACTTCCTGGTTCTTGCGATCCAAAATTATTGGCTGGAAACCCTACAATTACAAAATTTTGGTCTTTATACTTTTCATAAACAGTTTGTAATTGCTCATATTGTGGTGTTAAACCACATTCCGAAGCCGTATTTACAATCATGATTTTTTTTCCTTTTAATGCTGCAAAATCGAATGCATTACCCGATAAATCTTGTACATTAAATTGATAGATAGTTTCTTTTTTCATTGGAATTTCAATTGGATTTGAACTTGTTTGCTGTGCCTGATTTTGACAACTCCATAAAGAAGTTAGGACCATAAAAAGTGTGAATGATTTTTTCATGAAATTATTTTTTTAAATGCTTTTTATACGGAAAATAGGCTACAGTTGCAATCACTAATACAATTGCAAGAATGACAAAATAATACGTTACATTTTGCTTTTCTCCCGAAGCATAGCTGTGCAATCCACTCAAGTGAAAATTCACACCAAAATAGGTCATCAAAATCGAAGCAAATGCTAAAACACTCATCACGTTATAAATCCAACGGCCTCGTAATGCAGGAACAAAACGCGCATGTATAACAAAAGCATATACCATTATACTAATCAACGCCCAAGTCTCTTTTGGATCCCAACCCCAGTAACGTCCCCAACTCTCATTGGCCCATTGTCCTCCAAGGAAATTTCCTATGGTTAACATAACCAATCCTACTGTCAAGGCCATTTCGTTAATGTAGGTGATTTCGTCGATACTTAATTTGATTTTCTCTTTGTTTTTGGCAGTGGTAAATATCATTAAAAACAAAGCTACCAAACCCAATACCATAGCTAAAGTAAACGGTCCGTAACTCGCCACAATAACAGCCACGTGAATCATCAACCAGTAGGAATTCAAAACAGGTTGTAAATTACCAATAGAAGGATCCATCCATTGCCAATGCGCCACCATCAAAATAATGGAAACTACAAATGCGGTAGAAGCTACAGTCAATTTTGATTTTCTTCCAAAAGCCAACCCAAAAAACATGGTAGCCCAAGCCACATAAATCATACTTTCATAGGCATCACTCCATGGCGCATGCCCGGATATATACCATCGAACTGCCAATCCCAAGGTATGCAATACAAAAAACAAACCGATCAATCCATGAAAAATGGTGATCGTGGTTCGAATAAAACTGGTATCCTTAAATATTTGAACAATACAGAAAGCAAGCATTAAGACGCCCGCCAACATGTACAAATAAAACAATCGTTTGAAAATATCGTATTTGTTGTAAAGAATTTCTGAACTTATCTTACGATCTGAGAGCATAACAGCTTTCCCATATTTCTTTTGATAGGCTTTTAATCCTTTGAGTAAGCTATTGGGCAATTTATAATCACCATTTACCGTAGCTCGATCTACAGCATTCAAATAAAATGGAACGATGTTTTTGATGGAATCTAAGGCTGTACCTGTTGGATGACTGATTTCGAGATAGGACAACCACTTGTTAGAAGTATCACCTGGAACCGGAAATACCTTTAATATTTGTCCGCTTAAAGCCGAATAAAACAAGTTTACTTTTTTATCCGCATCAATAAAATCTTTTTGGAATTGATTGGGTACAGGTTCTTTGTAGGCAGCATCTAAATAGTTAGCCAATTTATACCCTCCTTTTTCGTCAAAAAAGGAAACTAAGGGCGCATATTTTGCATCTTTATCAATACCAATTATTTTTCGAATGCTGTCATTGCCGCGTTTCAAATAGATAATGGGTAAATTATACCAATATTCTGGAAATTGCGTCATCGAAATTAAGGCTTGGTCCGAATTTATACCTTCGTAGGTATCACTTTTAGACACTTTTCGAAGCAATTCCGATGAAAAAGTATTGAGCGGCTTCATGCGTCCTGCATCTTGTATGACTAATTTTCCAAACTCTGCTGCATGTTCCTCAGAAACCAAATGTTCTTTGAGTAACTTCAAGGCAGCTTCTTTTGAAGGTGGGGTGTTGTTTTGAGAAAAAGCAGGCGCACACAACAACAATAATAAACCTAAAAATGCTTTTTTCTTCGCTTTCACTTTTTCTAACTTTTCTTTCAAACTAGCAAATCGGGTGTGGCTGTTGAATAATATAGCCATCAAGCCAAAATACAGTAAAAAATAACCAATATAGGTTATCCAAGTTCCCCAATAATCGTGACTCACAGACAATTGCGTTCCTTTTTCATCGGGATCAAAACCGGCTTGAAAAAAGCGATACCCTTCATAATCGAGCACATGATTCATAAATATACTGTCTTTACGATTGATCTTGTTATCGCTGTCTACCAACGTAACTTTACTTTTAAAGGCCGAATAACTTTTATCGGTTCCAGGGTATTTATCTGCAACAAAATCATCTAATGTAATTTCAAAAGGCGTCGTGTATATTTTACTTCCAAAGAATAAAGTAAACTCTAACTTCCCAATTTTTACGCTTTGTGGAATACCTTGTTTTCCTTTTGAACCCACCAGTGTAACGGTTTCTTCTTTGCCTTGGCTTTTGATTGTCACCACTAGTGCATCATCGGTTTTTTTGTCTTTGAAATCATTATTTGATTCTAGAACTAATTCGCCTTTCATAGCAGGCTCAGGAAACACAAACTGAGCTCCTCCCATATTATATAGAGAACGCAGCATAAGTGCTTGTGGGGTATTTTTAGTAACTTGTCCTTGAAACTTATCAGCCATGCGCATAAAGTTTCCATCAAATGGCGATTGAATAGTATAAGCATCACCCTCCATTGTTATGTTGATTGCACCTTCGGTAAACTTGTTAAAGGCAAACAATACATTGTGAATGTTTTGAACTTCGCCTGCTTTCAAATAATGTTCATGACGGGTTCCCCCACTCGACTCCACCATTTTAAGCATTAATGCTCCCTTTTTGGAAGGCTTAACCGTTTCTTTTCCATTCAAAATAAAGGATTGATGAACTACTTCAAAAGGTATTGCGTTGAATTCACCACCCAATGAAAAATCATTGCTAGCGAATAGATTCAAAAAAGCATCCTCCTTAACTTCTGGCGCAAAAATTAAGTCCTTTTCAAACGTTTTACGTTTGGCTTCTCCTTTGTATTCACCATCCACAAAAACAGTTAAATACGGTTTATCTGAATAAATTACATTAGCTGTTTCTCCCTCTCGTATAGGCATCATTCCTTCATAACTGATGTATCGCGTTACAAAAGCACCTACAATAATTAGAGTAAAAGACAGGTGCAATAAAAGGGTCGCCCAATTTTCTTTTTTATGCAATTGATACCGCTTGATATTTCCGATGAAATTGATAACAAAGAACACCATTATGGCTTCAAACCACCAAGAATTATAAATAATTACTCTAGCTGTATCTGTATTGTAGGCATCTTCTATAAAGGTACCTGCTGCCATTGCTACTGCAAAAAGAAGAAACAATACTGCCATTAAACGAGTCGAAAACAAAAAGGAGGCTAATTTTTTTTCCATGAGATTTTTGGAATACAATTTAAATTGCAACAAATGTACTTAAAAGGAATAGTTTTTAAAAAAGTTTAACAAAGGATTCACGTATTTTTCCTAGTCATTAATTAATACAACATTTTTATTTCTTTAATATCAAAAAAAGCTTGCTGATCTTGTTCTAAGATAACATGTAATTTTCCTTCTTTAGTTACCGAAACAATTTTTCCAACAAATCGATTGCCTTGAACATCTTCAAATGTTGAAACCATTCCGCGTTTAAACAATTTTTCATGATAGCAGTCCCAAAAATAATCAATACCTACTTGATGCAACTTTTCTAAATTATGCACTAATTCTTTAGCAATTTGCAACAACAGCAACTCTTTATCAAAAGGTTTTCTTTCTAATATCGCCAAGGAAGTAGCTTGAGGCAATTGATCAAATTGTGTTTGATTGACATTTATCCCTATTCCAATGATTGACTGGATCTCAGTTGTGCTTTTAATACTATTTTCAATCAAAATACCGCAAATTTTCTTTTGCTCTGCCAAAATGTCGTTAGGCCATTTTATGTAAAAATCGATGGAACTCATCCTTTGTAAAACAGATACAACACTTAAAGCTGCAATACAATTGAGCACAAAAATATCCGATAAAACTCCTGCTTGATAATTAAACAAACAACTAAAGGCTAGCCCTTTATCGCTTTCAGATATCCAGGAAGCCCCGCGTTGTCCTTTGCCCTCAGTTTGCCGTTCAGCTACCACAATCGTATAATTTTCCGGGTTCGTTTCCTGAGCTAATTGCTTCAAAAAACGATTGGTGGAATCTATGGCACTGAGTTTGATTATCTTCATTTCGTATAATAAGTTTTAATCTTATGTTAAGGTTCAAAATTAATGACAAAATTTGATACCTTTGCATAAATTCAAAAATAATAAATGGCGAAGAAGCAGATTAATAATGATGACCTATTAGCAAACATCATTAAAGGAATAGAAGACGTAAAAGGAGAAAATATAGACATTCTTGATTTAAGAGCAATTGACAATACTGTTTGTGACTACTTTGTCATTTGTAATGGAAATTCAAATACACAAGTGAATGCGATTGTAGGATCTATTCAAAAGGTGGTTTCAAAAGAGTTGAAAGACAAACCTTGGCACGTAGAAGGCGCAGAAAATGGTGAATGGGTTTTAATGGACTATGTAAATATTGTAGTCCATGTGTTTCAAAAACACATCAGAGAATATTACCGAATTGAAAGTTTATGGGGTGATGCAAAAATCACAACTATTGATACAAAATACTAAATAATTTTATGGCACAAAAATCCGACAATAATTCTGGCTTTAAATTTAGTCCGTGGATGAGTATTGTACTTGTCCTAGTTGTTTTTTTTACAATTAGTTTATTAACCGACGGGTTAAACCTTAGCAATCCTGGAAAAACCAGTTTGTCAAAGTTTAATGATTTCATCGAAGCTGGACAAGTAGAAAAAGTTACATTCAACAATACGAATGCTACTATTTATTTGAAAAAATCGGCATTAGCCAATAAAGTTCATGCCGATGTCAAAAACGATGTTACCGGAAAATTGAATGTTAAAGGACCTCATTATACGACAGAAATTGGAGATGCAAAAGCCTTTCAAGACAATCTTACCAAAGCAAAAGCGGCTGGAAAAATAGGTGAATACGAAAAAGAACCAGAAAGCATGTGGGGCGACATTATTTCATTACTACTTCCCGTAATATTATTAGGTGGTTTATGGATATTCATGATGCGCAGAATGTCAGGTGGTTCTGGAGGTGGTGGCCAAATTTTTAGTATTGGTAAATCCAAAGCAAAATTATTTGATGAGAAAAATGATACTCGAATCACTTTTGAAAATGTTGCCGGATTAGAAGGCGCAAAAGAAGAGATTCAAGAAATTGTTGAATTCTTAAAAAATCCTGAAAAATACACCTCTATTGGTGGAAAAATTCCGAAAGGCGCTCTTCTTGTTGGACCTCCCGGAACTGGAAAAACTTTATTAGCTAAAGCTGTTGCCGGAGAAGCCAATGTCCCTTTCTTCTCATTATCAGGTTCTGATTTTGTAGAAATGTTTGTTGGGGTTGGAGCCTCTCGTGTTCGTGACTTATTCAAACAAGCCAAAGAAAAATCACCAGCAATCATTTTTATTGACGAAATTGATGCAGTAGGTAGAGCTCGTGGTAAAAACAACATGACGGGTGCTAATGATGAAAGAGAGAATACACTCAATCAATTACTTACAGAGATGGATGGTTTTGGAACCAATTCCAATGTAATTGTTTTAGCCGCTACCAATCGTGCTGATGTTTTGGACAAAGCTCTTTTGCGTGCCGGACGTTTTGACCGACAAATTTATGTTGATTTACCAGACATTAGAGAGCGTAAAGAAATATTTGAAGTGCATTTAAAACCTTTGAAAAAATCAGAGGAATTGGATACCGAATTTTTAGCGAAACAAACTCCTGGATTTTCAGGTGCTGATATCGCCAATGTTTGTAACGAAGCTGCCTTAATTGCGGCACGTAATGATAAAAAAGCTGTAGATAAGCAAGATTTTCTAGACGCCGTAGATCGTATAGTAGGTGGATTAGAAAAGAAAAATAAAATTGTTACACCCGATGAAAAACGAGCCATTGCAATCCACGAAGCGGGACATGCTACTGTGAGTTGGATGCTAGAACATGCAGCACCACTAGTCAAAGTAACCATCGTCCCTCGAGGACAAAGTTTAGGTGCCGCATGGTATCTACCTGAAGAACGCTTAATTGTTCGCCCGGATCAAATGCTGGATGAAATGTGTGCCACTATGGGGGGGAGAGCAGCAGAACGTGTCATTTTTGACAAAATTTCAACCGGAGCCTTGAGCGATTTGGAAAAAGTAACACGCCAGGCAAGAGCCATGGTAACAATTTATGGATTGAATGATAAATTGGGTAATATTACCTATTATGATTCATCAGGACAATCTGATTATAGCTTTTCAAAACCCTATTCGGAAGATACAGCACGAGTTATTGATAGCGAAATTTCAAAATTGATTGAAGAGCAATATCAACGAGCAATTGGGCTACTAACGCATCATAAAGACAAATTGATTGAGCTAGCAGATATACTTATTGAAAAAGAAGTCATATTTAAAGATGATTTAGAAACCATTTTCGGAAAAAGGCCTTTTGACAAAGAAACAACAGTCGAAGAACCTAAGGCAAACGAAGACTTATCAACAAATTAATATTAATAAAAAACTTAATTCCAACACCATTGAATTAAGTTTTTTTTTATCTTTGATTTTTACTGATTAAAATACCTAACGACGATTGATGAGTCTTTTTAGAAAATTTTTTGGAACTTCTGGTGAAGAAACTGACCCTAAGGAAAAATCCGACGATAAAAGTCCGTATTCTCCAGACGTTAATTTACCAATAGACGAACAGTTTACTTTCAATTTTAAAGCAAATGGAGGTAAATTTATTTATTGTGAGAATTTATCCGAAATTTCAGAAAATTTTGAAAATATTTTAGCAGAAAACGATTGGTTTGAATCTGAGGCTCAATGTTTTGATTCCCGATTATTTTATTTATTAGACGATAATAAATTAGAATATACAAATTCTAAAAACCCCAAATTTTTCTTTTCGTTTTGTGAAAACTTAATTGCCGATGAAGGATCGATCTTATTCTCTTCGTTACAATTAAAACATTTTAAACCCAACGAATTGCCAACAAATATGATTGTTTTTGCTACTACCAGTCAACTTGTTGTTTCAAAAGGAGACGGTTTACGCGTGATCAAAAACAAACACGAAAAAGATTATCCTACCAACATTACCACTATAAAATACTTTGAAGAAGTAAAAGAGCAAGACTTTTTACACTATGGTAGTTGCCATAAAAATCTATACCTACTTCTATTAGAAGATTTATAACATGAATGAAACGCTGAAAAGAGCACTATCTGGAGCCGTTTATGTTTTATTATTGTTGGGCTGCATTTCTTATTCTAAACAAAGTTTAGCTATACTTTTTGGTGTTTTTCTACTTATTGGGGTTTACGAATTTTGCAAAATGACCCAATTAAATTATTTTATTTCTATTCCATTAGCTAGCATAGCCTATTATTTTTTATGGGATAAAAGTAACGACATACCGTTAAAAACTTTTATTGTTTTTGGGGCCATTCTAATTTCTATCAAATTACTGTTCTATTTATTTTCGCTTCAAAAAACGACTTTCACGAGTAGTACACGCTATTTGTTATTAGTTGGATACATTATCATTCCCTTCATCCTAACCAATTATGTGGCTTTAGGAAAAAAAGGGTACAATCCGAAAATACTTATCTCAATTATTGTATTGATTTGGACCAACGACACTTTTGCTTATTTAGTAGGGAAAAACTTTGGGAAAAATAAATTGTTCCCAAGTGTCTCTCCTAAGAAAACTACAGAAGGCTTTATGGGTGGAATAGTTTTTACCTGTATTGCAAGTGTCTTATTGTCTAAATTTTATATCGAATCTACAATCTTATATATTTGGATTATAATTGCTATTATTGTAAGTATTTTCAGCACATTAGGTGATTTAATCCAATCTAAATTTAAACGTGTTGCTGGTGTAAAAGACAGTGGCAATATCATGCCTGGTCATGGAGGTATTCTAGATCGATTAGATAGTATTATATTTGTCGTTCCATTTATTAATTTATTTTATTTAATTTTATATTATGTTTCATAAAGAAGGCTCAAAAATAATTTTCATCTCTTTAATAATTTCAGTCGGACTAATATTTTTGGCTGATTTCTTAATAAAAGATAATTTTTGGTTATTGAAATCAATTCAGGTTAGTGTACTCGCATTCCTTTTATTGATCTTGCAATTTTTTAGAAATCCAACTCGAGTGGCCGACAATAGCGATCATCATATTTTAGCCCCCGTAGATGGAAAAGTAGTGGTAATCGAAGAGGTTTTCGAACCTGAATATTTCAAAGACAAACGCTTAATGGTATCCATCTTTATGTCACCCATTAATGTACATGTCACACGATATGCTTTAAATGGGATAGTAAAATACAGCAAATACCATCCAGGTAAATATTTAGTAGCTTGGCATCCAAAAGCAAGTGAAGAAAACGAAAGAACAACAGTTGTTATAGACAATCGTATTTTTGGAGAAGTATTATACCGACAAATTGCTGGTGCTCTTGCACGTCGAATTATTAACTATGCACAAGAAGGCATGAGAGTGATTCAAGGTAAAGATGCTGGATTCATTAAATTTGGATCTCGCGTTGATTTATATTTACCAATAGGCACCGAAGTAAGTGTAAAAATTGGCGATAAAGCCATTGGAAACAAAACCGTGATTTGTAATAAGGCATAATACATGAGTACGAAGGACTTAAATACACTTTTTGACGAAGCATTTTCAAACGCACAACTCATTCCACAAGAATCGGTGCCCCAGGATATGCAACTCGTTTTGTATGGCTTATATAAGCAAGCTTGTTCTGAAAGTGCTAACCAAACACATTATCAAAATCCACAAGATTTAATTAATGCCTTTAAATTAAATGCCTGGATGCAAGTCAAGCATTTGACAGCCGATGAAGCTAAAGAAAAATATATTGAGATCATCAATTCCTTATTAAAAGAACGAAATCTATAACATGAAAAAAGCATTAGTATCCGCATCATTTCTCTTTATACTGTTGCTAAGTTGCAGAGGAGGAAATGATTTAGAAGAAGTTCAAATTCCAGATCCAGAAATCGAAACCACACAAACTGCCTATGGCAATCCGGCAGAAGTAAAAGTCAGCGAAGGTGGTACTTTTAAAATGAAAGGCTTAAAATATGCCTACGATGATTTACAACCTCATATTGATGGGCGCACCATGCAATTGCATTACGCTAAACATCATTTAAATTATGCTAATAAATTAAACAAAGAAGTAGATACCACGAATCTTGCTACTCAATCCATTGAAGATATTTTACGCAATTTAAATGTAAACAACAAATCCCTTAGAAACAATGCAGGTGGCTACTACAATCACAATTTATTTTTTGAAATACTTGGACCAAAAGCAGGAGGTACGCCAAGTGGGGCATTAGCTGAAGCCATTTCTTCCGAATTGGGATCTTTTGATGCTTTGCAAACACAATTAACTGAAGCTGGAAATAGTCTGTTTGGCAGTGGTTGGGTTTGGCTTGTGGTAAAAAGCGATGGTAAATTGGCCGTAACCAGCACTTCAAACCAAGACAATCCGTTGATGCCGAATGCAGAAGTACGAGGCACTCCAATCTTAGCGATTGATGTTTGGGAACACGCCTATTATTTAAGTTACCAAAACAAAAGAAATGACTATTTGACTGCTATTTTTAATGTCATCGATTGGAAAGTAGTTAACGACAAATACGAATCGGCTTTAGCCCGACTATAAACAAAAAATCCTGCACTTGCAGGATTTTTATTATACATGACATTCTTAGTTTTCAAATTCTTTTAGTGTTTCAATGATAAGCGCCACACAAGTTCTTAATTGTGCTTCAGTAATGACTAAAGGAGGTGCAAAACGAATAATATTACCATGAGTAGGTTTTGCCAAAAGTCCTTTTTCAGCCAATCGCATACAAATATTCCAAGCGGTATCGCTTTCCTCTGTGTCGTTAATGACTATAGCATTAAGTAAACCTTTCCCTCTAACCAAGGTTGCCACATTGGAAGTAGCAATAAATGCACTCAATTCATTACGAAAAATGTTTCCCAATTTTCTTGCATTTTGAGCTAATTTTTCATCCAAAACCACCTCTAAAGCAGCCATAGCAACTGCAGCTGCAACTGGATTGCCTCCAAATGTAGAACCGTGCTGACCGGGTTTAATCACATTCATGATGTGATCATTGGCTAATACTGCAGAAACAGGATACACTCCACCCGATAAGGCTTTCCCCAATATTAATATATCGGGTTGTACATAAGTAGCTTGTTTTTCACAATTGGATTCACAAGTGCAATTACCACAAACCGCAAGCAACGAACCCGTTCTCGCTATACCTGTTTGTACCTCATCAGCGATAAACAAAACATTATTGGCTTCACAAATTACTTTAGCGCGCTTCATAAAATCATTTGAAGGAGTATAAACTCCCGCCTCACCTTGTATAGGCTCTACCAGAAAACCAGCAATATTTTTTGATGAAGCGACTGCTTTTTCTAAAGCTACAATATCATCATAAGGAATACTTATAAATCCAGCTGTATAAGGTCCAAAATTCTTACGTGCATTTTCATCGTTTGAAAACGAAATAATTGTGGTAGTTCGGCCGTGAAAATTACCATCACATACAATGATTTGTGCCTCATTCTCATGGATTCCTTTTTTCTCATAGGCCCATTTTCTACACAATTTTAAAGCCGTTTCAACAGCTTCAGCACCTGTATTCATGGGAAGTACTTTATCAAACCCAAAATATCTTGTTATATAAGCCTCATAAACACCTAATTTATCATTATAAAAAGCTCGCGAAGTAAGCGTTAACGTTTGGGCTTGTTGTACCATGGCGTTAACTATTTTAGGATGACAATGCCCTTGATTTACAGCCGAATAAGCCGATAAAAAATCAAAATATTTTTTGCCCGCTACATCCCAAACATAAACACCCTCTCCTCTACTCAAGACAACTGGCAATGGGTGATAATTATGCGCACCATATTGTTCTTCTAACGCTATGGCTTCCGATGAATTTGTTTTCTCTGATACTAACATAATTCCATTTGAATAAATTGTAATCCAAGTATTCCTTCTTTTGGTGAGAAATCAACCCATTAAGCAAAAGTAACAATTTTTGTTGTAAGATAACTGCAGGATGCTGGAAGAAAAATACTTAACTTTTTAACTCGTGCTCTCAACTCCCAACTCAAACATTTCCAACAACGAAGAAACTGTATTCCAATTCCGAATCGTAGCCACAACATTTAGTTTCTTTTCAATATATTTTTGATCCAGTCTTGTTTTTCCAGCACCAACTGCATATTTAATATAAATACGACTGAGGTCTATTTTTGCTTCATCGGGTTTGAATTGACTCATTTTTAAATCGTTGATTGCGCTCCCTTGTAATTCTTTAGAGACAAATGCCACGTACATTTTTTTTAAATCACAGTTCTTTTCCGTTAAAAAAGTATTATTTTTCAAACAAGCCTCCAAATCGTTTTTACAGACCACAACAACCGGAACCTCCAATCCCAATTCTTTAAAAATTTCGTGTTTGATTTTAAAACCTACACTAGCACCATGTTCATCTTCCGAATCTACAAATACATTTCCCGATTGAATAAAGGTTCGAACATTTTGAAAACCTGCATTTTCCAAAACGGTTTTCAAAGTATCCATTTTAATCATATTGTGTCCAGAAACATTAATCCCTCGTAAAAATGCTAAATGCGTTTTCATAACTTTATTGAAATTTGCTATAAATGTAAAAAATACTATCAAATCCACCCAACAATTCTTATTTTTGCTTCATGGGAAAAAAGAGAACAGATAAAATCGTATTCGAAAACGTAAAAATCCTTGATGCAGGTGCAAAAGGTGTATCGGTGGCAAAAGCACCCGATGGTAAAGTAATATTTCTTCCAAATGTTGTACCCGGCGATGTAGTCGATGTGCAAACCATGAAAAAAAGAAAAGCGTACTACGAAGGTAAAGCCATCAAAATTCATGAATTTTCGGAACACCGTATCGAACCTGTTTGTGATCATTTTGGTGTTTGTGGGGGTTGTAAATGGCAAAACATGAAGTACAGCCAACAACTATTTTACAAAAATCAAGAAGTTTACAACAACTTAAAACGAATTGGTAAAATAGACCTACCCGACTTTGAACCCATCCTAGGTTCTGCAAAACAATTGTTTTACCGCAATAAAATGGAATTTGGTTTCTCCAATGCCCGTTGGATGACCGATGCTGAAATCCAATCGGGAACCGAATTTGAAAATAAAAATGCGCTAGGATTTCATATTCCTAGAATGTGGGATAAAATTTTAGACATTTCAAATTGTCATTTACAAGAAGATCCTTCGAATGAAATTCGGAATGAAATCAAACGATTTGCCAATGAAAATAACCTCACATTTTTCAATGCTAGAGCAGTTGAAGGATTGTTGCGAACGTTGATGATTCGCACGGCTTCAACCGGAGAATTAATGGTACTCATTCAATTTTTTGAAAAGGATGAAAAAAGT
>NZ_JBILKB010000029.1:0-22953 GCF_044376915.1 Flavobacterium sp. | reverse complement strand
TAAACTACTGGAAGAACCATCTGTTTTTGCGTAACCCACTGGACGCGCTTTTTTGTTTTGAACCGTTAAAGCAATTCCATCGATAGCGTGGAATAAAATAGAAATGTACGTTAAGTAAGAAAGTAATTTTACTGCCGGATTGGAAGTCATAAATAACGCATACTGATTAAAATTCAAAGCATTGTTTGGAACAAGCAATTGAAGATTTCCTGCTAAGTGACCTGCCAAAAACAAGCATAAAAATAAACCTGTAAGAGCCATCCAATATTTTTTTGCGATAGATGACTTTAAAAGTGCTGATTTTGCCATAATTTTATTTGATTGTAATAGTTTTATAAAAATCAAAACAAAAATACAGCTATTTGAAATTAACTACAACCTTTTAGCTGTAATTTATAATGAATTTAAAATAATTTAACGACTGTTGAATATCAAATAGTTATACGCAATATCACACAATGTGTATATCATTTTAGCGAAATTAAGTATTGAACTCCTTCAAAATTTAGCACAAAATCATCCTAAATCATTGATTTTTTGACAGACAGCAATTTACAATTCCGATGAATTTTTAACCCCTACTTCAAAATTTCAACAGAAGATTTTTTTTACGGTTGTTGAAGTTCAAATTTCTTAAATAAGACAAGAATCCTAATTTTAACAAAAGCTGAATTGAGAACTAATTTTCTATTCAGATTTTTTGTTTTTTGCCGGTTTTATTTCAAAGGTTGCTGAAGCTGAAGCATCTTCAGTGGTAAGTGTCACTTTATATTTCCCTGCTGGCAAATAATAGCAGTTGTTTTCTGCTGCTTTAATCCCTATTTTTTTATCGGATTTATTCCATTTATCCGCAACTTCTTTTGAAATTTCATAGGAATATGGAAATGAATTCAGCCCCTTGGTTAGCGCAATTGTTTTTTGATACACTTCCCGATTTTGATCGTTTGTAATAGTAAGTACAGCAGTACCCTCAATGCTAGTATAAAATACAATTTCTTGAGTTGGAGCATTAGCGGCTTCCCAAGCATAAGCTTTTTTACCCCATCGTTCTGATTTTGTGCGATCGGTTAACTCAAAAAGGTGTACTTTTTTTGCTAATAATGTGCTTGTCAATTCTTGCACTTTTGCAATACCTACTTTGTATATGGCTCTTCCGTGAGTCCCTACAATTAAGTCTTTGGCTCGTGGCTGTATCTTTACATCATGCACAGCAACTTTTGGCATTCCGCATGAAAAATCTTGCCAAGTAGCGCCCTTATCCAAGGAAATGAACAAACCGTTGTCGGTTCCAACGAATAAAATATTTTCGTTTACAACATCTTCAACTAGCACATTTACAGCCTGAGTTAATCCGCTTGAAATAGGAATCCATTGAGCTCCAAAATCTTCCGAGACAAAAACATAACTTTCAAAATCATCATTTCGATAACCATTTAATGTACAGTATACTCGTCCCTTTTGATGCGAAGAAGCAACTACTCTAGATACCCATAAATTTTGAGGTAAATTTGTAGAAATCAATTGCCAAGAAACACCGCCATCTTTGGAAACTTGCAAATTTCCATCATCAGTTCCTACATAAAGCAAACCAAACTGCAGGGGACTCTCTGCAACAGTAGTAATTGTTCCAAAAGCTACATTACCATCAATTGCACCCTTAGTTAAATCGCCTGAAATTTTCTCCCACGATTTGCCTTGATTCATAGATCGGTGCATAAAATTAGATCCCATATATACAATATCAGAATTGTGAGAAGACAATAAAATAGGGGTTTGCCAATTGAAGCGAAGCGGCTTCTCGTCTTTAGCAGGTTTGGGCGAAATAAAATCAAACTGTCCCTCTTTTTGATCAATACGATAATAATTTCCAAATTGAAAACCGGTAAACACCACATTTGGGTTGCGCGGGTCAACTTGAATTTGCATACCATCCCCTCCAATCAATTCTTGATACGGATACTTTCCTTCCTGATGCCAAGCAACATTCTGTTGAAAATCATTTGGACCAAACCAAACACCATTGTCTTGCATGCCTCCATATACATTATATTTTTCTTGATCGTCAACATTTACAGCATACAATTGGCTCACGGCTTCGTTATTGCATTTGATCCAATGGTCACCATTATCATAAGAAATATTGATTCCGCCATCGTTTCCATTAATAATGTGATTTGGATTTTCTGGATTAATCCACGTCACATGATGATCAGCGTGAACGTTTTCTTTGGAAATGGCTTCAAATGTTTTCCCGCCGTCTGCAGAAAACAATAAGGGAACGCCCCCAATATACAATCGATTTGGATTTGTTGCATCTACTGATATATTCGCAAAATAATACCCGTAGGTATAATACATGTCGTCGATGTAATTGCTATTGGCTTTTTTCCAGGTTACCCCTCCATCCTCAGATTTGTATACTTCACATCCTATTACTTCTGTTTCAAAAAGGGCTTTATTTGCATCTAAAAACCCTTTCAAAGCAGGTGATGAACTGTTATTTTCGAGCCAATTTTTGATGTTTTCAGCACGGTATTTTTCGCTAAACCCACTTTCTTTTAATGCTTGATTGATTTCTTTATTTGATGTTCCTGAAACGTCCCCTGGCGATGCCAACATTGTCGTCAATTTGTTTTTGGAAACTGTTTTTGGTCGTTTATTTTGATTATCAACTACGGCGTAAATTACCTTTTCGTTGAACAACGCCAAACCAATTCTTCCCACGCCTTCATCAGCTGGAAAACCACTTGCTTTAGTTGTAATACGCTGCCAAGAATTTCCAGCATCCTCACTCTTGTAAATGCCCGATTTTTCACCATCTCCATCAAAATGCCACGCTTTTCTGTCTTTTTGCCAAGCCGCTGCAAACATTAAATTGGGGTTGCTATTAGATACGGCTAAATCTACAATTCCAGTATCGTCAGCAACATATAACGTTTGTTGCCACGACTTGCCCCCATCGGTTGATTTGTAAATTCCGCGTTCTTTATTGGTAGTATACAAATGCCCCAAAGCCGCCACAACTATTTCATTAACATTACTAGGGTTTACCCAAATCCTACTGATGTGATGCGAATTGGTTAATCCTAGATTCTCCCATGTTTTTCCCTTATCTGAGGATTTCAAAACACCAACACCCGCATAGGAAGATCGAGAAGCATTGATTTCGCCCGTTCCCACCCATATTGTTCCCAAATTCCAATCTACCGTTACAGCGCCACAATTGATCGTGGTTGCATTGTCCATTACTGGAGAAAACGAAGTGCCGTTATTTTGGGTATACCAAAGACCTCCCGAAGCATAAGCCACATAAAATTCAGTAGGATTTTTAGGATTTACAGCAATATCTACCACACGACCACTCATGATTGTGGGACCAATATTTGTAGCTTTCACTTGATTAAACAAAGAAGTCTGGGCGATAACCGCTTGTGTAATAACTAAAAAAAGAAAAATGAGGTGTTTCATCTTGAAAAATTTTGTTGAAAAATAACCAAATCATTGCACTTCTACAAAATTTCTGCTGGAATTAACATCTTTTCATGATTATCTTTTTATTTTTGAGGCATATTTTTACCCATCTAGAAATTTAGATGCCCCATACAATAATTACGAATCACCAATCTTTCAAAGCATGAAATATCATCCAATTGACCGACAGTTATACATTAAAAATAGAGCAAAATTTATTGCTCAAATGCAACCCAATAGTGTGGCAGTTTTTAATTCAAATGACATTTATCCTGTGAGTGCCGATAGCACCTTGCCTTTTGCGCAACACCGAGACATTTTGTATTTATCTGGTGTAGACCAAGAAGAAAGTATTTTGTTGCTTTTCCCTGATGCTCCTTATGAACATTTGAAAGAAATATTGTTTTTAAAAGAAACCAATGAACATATTGCTATTTGGGAAGGTGAAAAACTGACCAAAGAGCGAGCCTTTGAAGTATCGGGAATTCGTTCGGTAATTTGGTTACAAGATTTTCACAAAACACTGAAAGAAATCATGGCGTATGCCAATACAATATACATCAACACTAATGAACATTATCGTGCCGTTATAGAAACCGAAACCCGTGAAGCCCGTTTTGTAAAATGGTGGAAAGAAAACTATCCCGGACATAAAGTGGAAAAATCAAATCCAATTCTTCAACGCCTACGTTCTGTGAAAGAAAGTGAAGAATTAGCATTAATCCAAAAAGCCTGCGATATTACAGAAAAAGGATTCAAACGGGTGTTGCAATTTGTTAAACCTGGCGTAATGGAATATGAAATTGAGGCTGAATTTGCACATGAATTCCTGAGAAATCGCTCGAAAGGTTTTGCCTACACTCCAATTATTGCTTCGGGAAATAATGCCAATGTGTTGCATTATATTGAAAACAACCAACCTTGTAATGCTGGTGATTTGATCTTGTTAGATGTTGGAGCCGAATATGCCAATTATTCAAGTGACATGACAAGAATGGTGCCGGTTTCAGGACGTTTTACAGACCGACAAAAAGCGGTTTACAATGCCGTTTTAAATGTGAAAAACGAAGCTACAAAAATGTTAGTTCCCGGTAACTTGTGGAAACAATATCATGTAGAAGTGGGTAAAATTATGACATCAGAATTGCTGGGATTGGGATTAATTGACAAAGCCGATGTGCAAAATGAAAATCCGGATTGGCCAGCCTATAAGAAATATTTCATGCACGGAACATCGCACCACATGGGATTAGATACGCACGATTATGGCTTATTACACGAGCCTATGCAACCCAATATGGTCTTTACAGTAGAACCCGGAATTTACATCCCCAAAGAAGGTTTTGGTATTCGTTTGGAAGACGATGTAGTGATCCAATCTTCTGGTGCACCATTTAATTTAATGCAAAATATTCCTATTGAAATTGACGAGATTGAATCGATAATGAATATCTAATTTGGATAATCAGATTTTCGGATTATAGCTTTTTAGAAAAAACGGTTTGCGAAAGTGAACCGTTTTTTTATGCATTCACGAAAAAACGTTGCGCTCTTTGCCTATATACGCTACCTTTGCCTTTATGAAAACCACACATTTCAAAAATACAGCCATCAGTTATACCGACCAGGGAAAGGGGACGGCTGTTGTTTTATTGCATGGTTTTTTAGAAAATCAGTCGATGTGGAAAGCTATTTTGCCAGAACTTTTAAAAAAAAACCGCCTCATTACTATCGATTTATTAGGACATGGTGCTACCGAATGTTTGGGCTATGTACACAGTATGGAAGACCAAGCCGATGTGGTGTATCATGTCCTTCACGAATTAAAAATTAGAAAAGCAGTATTGATTGGGCATTCGATGGGTGGTTATGTAGCGCTGGCTTTTGCCGAATTGTATCCCGAAGCCGTAAAAGGTATTGTATTGGTTAATTCGACATCAAGAGCCGACAGCGACGATCGAAAACGCAATAGAGACCGAGCGATTGTAGCGGTAAAACAAAATTATTCGGCGTTTATTCGCATGAGCATCGCTAATTTATTTAGTGAAAACAATCGCGAACGACTTGACGCTCAAATTGAAGCCGTTAAGTTAGAGGCGCTAAAAACCCCTCTTCAAGGAATTGTAGCGGCATTAGAAGGCATGAAAATTAGAAAAGACCGCGAAGTAATGCTGCATTTTGCTCCTTATCCGATCCAATTGATATTAGGCAAAAAAGATGGTGTATTATTGTATGCAGAAAATTGCGACCAAATCAAAGACACACAAGTAGGACTTATTACTTTTGAAGACGGCCATATGAGCCACATTGAAAATCAGATGGAATTAGTGACCGTTTTGGTTGGTTTTTTAAAAAAAATATAACTCTACGGATTGGCACTTTTTATATTACCCTTTTTCTTTAAATGGTAATTCTTGATTGAAAATTTCTAAAATTAGTAGTTTTAAAATAACGCTAAAATCTTCCAACATTTCACTGGTAATTGCTGTATTTACATCTTTTCCACTTCCTATTCCAAAAGGTAAAAACCCACTCTTCATATTTTTAAATGATATAATTCCGGCTGTAATTTCTCGGCCCTGGCGTAAGGGATGCTTTTCAAACATCAAGGCGTAACAAAGTAACTGAATAATTTTTTCATATTCAACGTCTGGTGTTATGGTCAATACATCGCTCAATTTTAGACTGTGTGCATCTACTTTTCCTGTTTTATAGTCGACAATCCGTATAACGCCATTGCGCTCTTCAATTCGGTCTACTTTACCAGCTATTAATATGGGAAAATCGAATGAATCCAAATGAATTTCACAGGATAATGGTTTTTCTAGAAGCAATACTTTAATTGCTGCGTTTTCTTCTAGGATTGCTTTTTTTTCGAGTTGTAAAAAATTGTATACATTTCGTTTGGCGACTTCAAAAGCCAATAAATTTTTCCCCTTGTTAATTTCACCCTCTTTATACTCTTTTTTGAAGAATTTGAGAATTACAGCATCAATTTGAGTTTCCATATACTCAATATGCTGCAACGCTAAATACTGATTCAAATAGGGAGTGTATAACTCTTCTAAAGCACTGTGAATAATTATTCCCAATGTTTTAGCCGCAATGTTTTCTTCCACATCTTCGGCTTCATTAATGCGAAGGATGCGTTGCGTGTAAAATTGAATAGGATTTCGAATGTAACCTGTAAGTGAAGAAGGTGAAAATCCCGGATCAACAGCAATTTTTTCTAAACGCTCAATTACTGCATCTGTTTTGGGAATAACCATTGGATCATAGGCTTTTTCGGGAAGCACTGCATTATAAATTGTACTGTTTGGACTATGGTGTTTTTCGATTTCCAATTGGGTAATGAATCGGCTTTTTTCGCCCGCATCAATACCTTCATGATCTGTATTATAAAGCAACCAAATGTTTTTAGCACGCAACAATAAGTGATAGAAGTGATAACAATAAATGGCGTCTTTTTCTTTGTAGGTAGGTAATCCCAATTCTTTTTTTACATCATAGGGGATGAAAGAATTTTGCGATTTCCCTGCAGGAAATTTTCCTTCGTTAACCGAAGTAATAATAACATTTTCGAAATCCAAAACCCGACTTTCAAGCACGCCCATTATTTGTAATCCCGACAAAGGTTCGCCTTCAAAAGAGACTTCTGCTAAATCAACAATCTGTTTATAAATAGCATGTAATGCAGTTAGACTTTCAATTTGCTGATATTTTTCCTGATAATTGGTTAATTTAATAATGGTGTTATAAATGGAATATAAAAAAGCTTTTGCCATTTTTTCTTCCGTATTGTCATTGCTCAATTGCGATTTAATATGGAGCAATATTTCACGAATGTTTGTTAATATTTTGGGAATTTCATCCCAACGGGCAAACAAAAGCTCGAATAACGGATTGGTTGAATTTGGATATTTTTCAGCATATAAATGGAATAATTTGTCTCTTGAAAAAAATGTGAAATTATTACTATTGATCACATTCACCACTTCTTCCACTTTACAATAAGGCTCTACTAGTGGGTGATTTAAAATGGCTAGTACTTCTTTATAATAGAACGTATAACTTTTATCGTTACGCTGTTTGGCATTATGATGTAACTTGAATAATTTACTGACCAACAATTGGGCGGGATTGTTTTTACTAGGATAACCCATCGTTATGTTCAAGGCATCAACCGAATCGGGCAATCCAAATAATATAGGTAATAATAAATTTTCATCGCCTAAGACTACAGCCGTTTTCTCCAAATCAGGGTTTGTAATTTGAATTTTTTCAATGAGAGTACCTACAATTTTGGCTTGTCCAATACTTTTTGGTGTCCCAATAATTTCGATGTTTTTTTGCTCGCTAAAATGGTTCACTACCCATTCAAAATCCTGATGCACAAAAGATTTCCATTCCTTTTTGTATTTCCGAATAAATAATCCTGCATCATGATGGGGATCGTTTAAAAAAACCGCATCGATATCCCAATACATTTTAGCTCGGTTTTCATTGGCCAAATAGTTGATTATTTTTTCTTCTGCTTGATTGAGGGCATTGAACCCTGCAAAATATATTTTATGGGTTGTAGTTGCTACAAAAGATTCCAATTTTTTTACGGCTTCTCTGTAAATAAGCCCTTGATATCCGATTCCTTTATGTACTAAATGTGTGTAAAACGCTGCATAATATTCGGGGAGTTTTGCCCAAAATTCTAGGTGATTATCAATTAATTTGGTTGTTTTTGAGGCTTCTACTTGCCAACGCTTTAACGCTTCAATTGCTTCTAAATAACTAAATACTTTTTTAGGCTCGAGTAAGTAGCGATCAATTTCATTAAAATCTTGAATTGCGGTTGTAGCCCAAGTGGCAAACTGTTCAAAATTTTGTTGTTGCACTTTTGGAGTCACCGTTTGATAGACCTCATATAATTCAAACAGTAATTCAATGGAATCAACAGTTCTTAGGGAAGCGATGTCTTGAATAAAATTTTCAATACTAATGATGTTTGGTGCAAACGCAGTTCCCGACAATTGATTTTTTAGACTTTCTAATAAGAATACTTTTGCTCTTTTATTCGGCAACACTATCGTAACATTCGAAAGTTCCTTTTCGGAAAGGGTTAATAACGTCGCACAAAGTTTGTCTAAAAAAGTAGTTGATTTCATTTTATAAAAATAAAAAAACGTCCCGAAATATCGGGACGTTTCTTAGTATATTTTAGAAAAAAATTATTTTACTAATTTCACTTCTACTCTTCTGTTGTTTGCTTTTCCTTTAGCTGTTTTGTTTGACTCTACTGGAGCTGATTCACCAAAACCTTTAGAAGTCAATCTTGAAGCGTTAATCCCGTTTTCAACTAAGAAATTTTTAACAGCAGCTGCTCTTTCTTCTGATAATTTTTGGTTTAATACATCAGATCCTGTATTGTCTGTGTGACCTTCTAAAGAGAAATTAGCTGTTGGATACTCTTTTAAGATAGCAGCCATTGCTTGTAAAATTGGGAAAGCTTGTGTTTGGAACGATGCTTTTCCAGAGTTGAATAAAATGGTTTTTCCATATTCATTCAATTTTTTCATAGCCTCAGCCGTAACTTCTGGACAACCGTTATTTGCTACAGTACCAGCAACTGTTGGACATTTATCGTCTTTATCAAGTACGCTATCTCCATCTGTATCTGGCCATGGACAACCTGCATTTTCTTTAGCTCCTTTAACTGCAGGACATTTGTCATCTTTATCAGCTACTCCGTCTCCGTCAGCATCTGGACAACCTTTCATCATTTTAGTACCTTTAACATCAACACAAGCGTCTTCAGCATCAACGATTCCGTCTCCGTCTGTATCAGGACATCCGTTAAATTCAGCTAAACCAGCCACTTCTGGACAAGAATCAGCAGCATCTTGAATGCCGTCACTATCCGTGTCTGGACAACCTTTAAATGCAGCTAAACCAGCTACTTCTGGACAAGAATCCTCATTGTCATAAATTCCATCACCGTCTGTATCTTTACCTCCAAATTTGAAAGTTAAACCTGCTGCATGTTGCATGTATCCTGGAACGTCAACATTAACAGTTCTAGTATCATCATAAGAATGTTTGTATGATGATTGGAAAAATAATCCAACACCTTCTGTAAACCAGAATGTTACTCCTACACCTCCATTAACGGTTCCAGCAGAAGCATCTCCGAAGAAAGTATACCCTCCCCCAATGTGTGCTGATGGCTCTAACCATTTAGATTTGATCATATCTTGAAAACTATATCTGATGATACCATCAACTCCAAAAAAAGTAACATCTCCAGGATTTGAAACCACCATTCCTCTTGGATCAGCATTTGGTGAAGTAGGATCAAAATTAACAACTTTTGAAATTTTGTTAGCAGAACCTGTCACCCCAAAAGAAAAACCATCACCTACATACTTTGTAAGACTAAGGTAAGACACCGAAGGTAAAAAATTCCAATTCTCTTTTGCATCAAAAGTTTGAGAAAAATGTTTATCTAATAAGCTCAATCCACTTCTAGTAGCACTAACTCTAGTGTCTACTGCATTTGTCCCAACAGACAATGCCCATGGGTTGTTACTGTCCTGAGCTTGAGATACTAATCCTACTAACATCAAGGCAGCTGTAAAAAATTTGTTTACTTGTTTCATACGTTATTTTTTAATTACAATCCGTTATAATTAAAACAAAAGTACTATATTTTTTGAACTACAAAAAGTTTTAAAGAAAAAAAACAAATTTCTTGAAGATATTACTAAATAATTTTTAATTCTTGAGCCACTTGAACAAAAGCTTTTATTGCTTTATCGAGATGTTCTTTTGTATGAGCTGCAGATAATTGTACGCGAATACGAGCTTTATCTTTTGGAACAACCGGAAAGAAAAAACCAATGACATATATCCCTTTTGTTAATAACTTTTCTGCCATAACCTGCGCTAATTTAGCATCATACAACATTACGGGTACTATTGCCGAGTCTCCATCAATAAAATCAATACCTGCTTCGCGCAATCCAGTTTTAAAATAATTGGTATTCCATTCCAACTGATCCCTAAGTGTCGTGTCCTTTTCTAATAATTCAAATACTTTCAAAGAAGCACCCACTATTGCAGGCGCTAACGAATTTGAAAACAAATACGGACGCGAGCGTTGGCGCAGTATTTCAATGATTTCTTTCTTAGCTGTGGTATACCCTCCCATGGCACCCCCTAAAGCTTTTCCTAGGGTTCCGGTAATGATGTCCACGCGCCCCATTACTCCTTTAGCTTCCAAAGTACCTTTTCCTGTGCCACCTATAAATCCAGCAGCATGACACTCGTCTACCATTACTAAAGCATCATATTTATCCGCTAAATCACAAATTTTATCCAATGGCGCTACCAACCCATCCATAGAAAATACCCCATCGGTAACAATTAGTTTGAAACGGTGTCCCGTTGCAGTGGCTTTTATCAACTGTTGCTCTAAATCGGCCATATTATTATTATCATAACGATAGCGTGCCGCTTTACACAAACGCACACCATCAATAATGGACGCATGATTTAAACTGTCAGAAATGATACAATCTTCTTCCCCCAACAAGGGTTCAAAAACACCCCCATTCGCATCAAAAGCTGCGGCGTATAATATGGTATCTTCTGTACCATAAAATTGCGCTATTTTTTGTTCTAATTCTTTATGAATATCTTGAGTTCCGCAAATGAATCGTACCGATGACATTCCAAAACCATGTGTATCTAAAGCGTCTTTTGCCGCCTGAACTACTTCTGGGTGAGAGGACAAACCCAAATAATTATTGGCGCAAAAATTTAATACAGTCTCACCTGTCGAAATGGTAATTTCGGCACCTTGTGGTGACGTAATTATGCGTTCTTTTTTAAACAAACCATTCTCCTGAATGGTAGCTATTTCTTGCTGTAAATGTTGTTGTATTTTTCCGTACATAATATGTTAAGTTTTGATGCTATTAAAGATTACAAAGTTACTACTTCTATATTTTCTCCTGTATATACAAGCACTTTTTTTATTACATGGTAGTCCATTTCTTGTAATGCTTTTTCATATCCGTTAATTTGGGCGCGATGCTTCTCGTGCTTCTCACCTGTTTTATAGTCTAACAAATAGGCTTCTTGATCTTTAAGCACAACTCGATCAGGCTTGATGGTTTTTGCGCCGTTTTTAAGAATGGTATGCTCGTTATAAACTTTACCATCTGACTCAAAAAACACTTTCAATTCGGGATGATCTACAATGTTTTGAATGGTTTTTTTAAAGACTTCTAGTTGTGAAAGCAACAATAATCCCGACTCGATGGCTTGCTTTAATGCATTGTCAACGGTTTCTTTAGTTTGTATTAAAGCCATGATTTCGTGTAAAATTGTCCCAAAAGCTATGGCGTCTTGCTGCGCCGAACCCCACATTAAGGCTTCGCGTTGCGCAATTTTGATTTTCGCGGGTTTCATTTTTTCAGAGACAACCCCAATTGATTGAAGGGCTCTATTGTCTTCAATGTGTTTAGATTTTCGTTCGGGTGTGCCAAATTCATAACTAAATTTAGTCGGTTCATACTTTCCAATCGTTCGTAAAAAATCTAAAAAATAATAGGATAAATTTGATGTTACGAATTCTCCTTTGGGCGTTACTATTTTATTTGAAATAACGTACAACTGTTCTTCAGCTCGAGTTAAAGCCACATATAGTAAATTTATGGTGTCTAGTATTTCTTCTTGATTTTTTGTTTGGAAGATGGTTTGTGCTGTGGCACCATAATTTTCGACTTCTTTTCTGTTGTTAATTAAAGCCCTTGGGAGATCAATTTCGGGAGTAGCTAAGGGTATCCATAATTTGTCTTTAATTTTTCTCGAAAAATCTTCTTCTGCAAAAGGAAAAATTACGACTGGAAATTCCAATCCTTTTGATTTATGAATCGTCATGATGCGAACCGCATTAGTACCTTCGGGCGATGGAATGCTTTTCTGAAATCCCATTTTATCCCAATACTCTAAGAAATCTGATATACTCGACTGTGATTTTACATCTTTCTCTAAAACTAAATCTAAGAAATATTGCAAATAAGACGTGTTAACTTTGTCTTTGAGAAATACGGCAACTAATGTTTCAACTGTCTCGTATAGTGATTTTTTCTTACAATCCGTGAACGATATTGAAATACCTATCGTTTGAAAATAGGCTTCTAACTCATGCGTGCTTTTGTTTTTTGTAGCCAAGATAAAATCGTGAATATCCAATGCGGATTGCAAGTACTTTGCACAATAATAGAGCACGTAGATTTTCGCCTCTTCTTCTTTTGGATTTTTCAAAAAACGCAATAAAGCAATGATTAATTTAACTTCCGTAGCATTTTGAATCAATAAGGTTTCAGAAGATAGTATTGGAATTTTATTTTCGGTTAAAAAATTGGCCAATTTAACGCCCGGTGCTTTCGTTCGGGTGAGTAAAACAATATCTTTATAGTCAAATTTTTGGGCCAAACACTGTTTGATGGTTTGTAAGGTTTGACTCAAATATACCTTGTCTTTTACTGTAACCGTAACGTTTTCAGCATCGAAGCCTTCTATTTCGGCATCATCTTCAGGTACTTGAATAAAGCTCAAATTGACATAACCGCCTGTTTTGGAATTACACTTTTGGCTAGATAGGTTTTCGTATAAATTTTTATAATCTTCGTTCTTGAATTGATGCGCCAAATGTTTAAAAAAATCATTGTTAAACTCAATCACTTCGCTGTAACTTCGAAAATTCGTTTTCAACCGTTCGGTTCGTTTGTCTTTATTTGAAAACGGATTGGTCGAATCGATTTCTTTGGCCAAGTCTATAAACTGTTCGGCTTTACCTCCTCGCCAACGATAAATGGCTTGTTTGGGATCGCCCACCAACATCAAGGTGCCTTTGTTTCCATAGGCATCTTCCCCAGCTAAAGCATTGTCAATTAAGGGAATCAAATTTTGCCATTGCATGACAGAGGTATCTTGAAATTCATCAATAAAATAATGGCGGTATTTTTCTCCCAAGCGCTCATAAATAAAAGGCGCAGGTTGATTTTGAATTTCGTTATGAATAATGGTATTGAAATCGGATATCGAAACGATATTTTGTTCTTCTTGAATTTTTTTAAATTCTTGATAAATGGTGTTCAATAAGGAAAGCGGATTGACATTTTGAAGGAACGCTTCATACAATGCAAATTTGCCAGCCAATTCATTGATTTTTTTAACTAAAACTTCTATCTGAGATGCATTTGAATCTATAAAGTCCTTGTCAGATTGGGGTGCCGATTTTGAATAGGGTGGTTTGCTCCCGTCTAAATAATGAAGTACTGTTAGGTTTTGTACCAATTTTTGAGCCGCTACTTTTTCCAAATAATTGGTAACATAGCCCGAATAAAATGACTTTCGCGAAACACCATTTGCATCAATAGTCGCTAATACTTCTTGCGCTATCGATTGGCATTCTGCTAATAATTGGGTATTTGCCGCTTGTAATTTTTTCTTGATGATTCCAAAATCGGCAATGCTTTTTTCAGAAAGCTCTTTGATTTCCTCGGAATTGTTTTCATTGGTAATCAATTGAGCTACCTTTAATAATTCGGAAGAAATATCCCAATTTTTATCTTCGTCTGTACGATCTTTAGAAAATTCAATCAAAAGTTGGGTCAAACTTTGGTCTTCACCCGCTTTGGAAATTACCAAATCAATAGCTTCTTGAAGCAAAACATCGGTATCTAATGACACTTCAAAATTTGGCGGTAAATGCAAGTCTTGTGCAAAAGTACGAATGACTTTATGGGTAAACTTATCGATCGTTGAAATATCGAATGCTGCATAATTATGAATGATGTTTTTGATGATTGCTTTGGCCTTTTCGCGAATCGTTGCTTCACTCAATTTGGTTTCTTTAACGACATCTTTGAGCAATTCCATTGCCTTATCAGAAGTAGTAGGTATAGAAAATTCATACAAACTGGAAACGATTCGGGTTTTCATTTCGTTAACCGCTTTGTTAGTGAACGTAATGGCCAGTATTTTTTTATACGCATCATCGGTATTCGCTAAGAAAAGAATTTTCAGATATTCTTTCGTCAACGTGTAGGTTTTTCCTGATCCTGCAGAAGCATCATAAATCGTAAAAGCTGTTGTTTCCAAATGTTATATTTGTCTTAATTATAGTGCTATAGAAAGGATCTATTTTTGTTTACAAAGTTTAATTTGTAAATTTGGTGAAAATATTATTAATCTAAAAATAAAATATCATGGCTTTTGATTTACCACAATTACCTTATGCATATGATGCATTAGAACCACATATTGATGCTCGAACAATGGAAATTCATCATTCAAAGCACCATAATGCGTACGTTACGAATGTAAACGCAGCTATTGCCGGAACGGATATGGACGGAATGTCTATTGAAGCGTTAATGAAAAATCTTGACATGAACAACATGCCCGTTAGAAACAACGGTGGAGGTCACTACAACCACAGTTTGTTTTGGGAAATTATGTCGCCAAATGGTGGCGGATTACCAACGGGAGAATTAGCCACTGCAATCGATGCTGCTTTTGGTTCGTTTGAGGCTTTCAAAGCTGAATTTGCTAAAGCTGGTGCTACTCGTTTTGGCTCTGGATGGGCTTGGCTGTGTGTAAAAGATGGAAAATTAGAAGTGTGTTCGACGCCAAATCAAGACAATCCATTAATGCCGGGCGTAGCGTGTGGCGGACAACCTATTTTAGGTATGGATGTATGGGAACATGCTTATTATTTGAACTATCAAAACCGTCGTCCCGATTATATTGAAGCATTTTTCAGTGTGATCCATTGGGAAGAGGTATCCAAACGATTTAAAGCGGCTCTTTAATTTTATCCCGAATAACAAAAAAAGCCGAGAAGCATAACAGTTTCTCGGCTTTTTTATATTGTATCCCTTTGAATTTAAAATAAAAAAGGTGAAATTGCTTTCACCCTTTTTGCCCCAAATTTACCATAAAACTTAACCTACTAATTTTTTGGTAAGTCTAAAGTACTACAAGTTATTAGTTCCCCACAAAAAAATTGTTCAATAGCACAAAAACTCGATGAACTGCATTTTTTAGTATGCTCTAGCGTCTTTTCCTTCGTAAAAATTCATAAATGCGCGGTTTACTACTCGGTTTCCACCATCGGTTGGATAATCTCCTGTAAAATACCAATCGCCTAGGTTTTTTGGACAAGCCAAGTGTAAATCTGCTACCGTTTGATAAATAATTTTTACCGCTGCTTTTGTTCCTTCAGGCGTGAGCATTTCTGCAATTTTATCCGATATTTCTTGATCGGTAAATGGCGCATAAATTTCTTTTACATAATTTACAACTTCAGCATCAGTATAATTTTCTTGTGCTTTCGATTTTTGATAGACTTCTTCGACGATATGGTACATATTGCGCTCTTTTAACAAAGCCAAAGCGGCTCTAAATGCTACCAAACCTTCTAATTTCGCCATGTCAATGCCATAGCAATCAGGATACCGAATTTGTGGCGCTGAAGAAACTACCACAATTTTCTTCGGCTGCAAACGATCCATCATTTTAATGATACTTTGTTTCAGGGTAGTCCCTCGCACAATACTATCGTCAATAATTACTAAATTATCGGTGGGTTTTACAACGCCGTAGGTAACATCATACACGTGTGCAACCAAATCATCTCGACTACTGTCTTCGGTAATAAACGTTCTGAGTTTAGCATCTTTAATAGCTATTTTCTCCGTTCTAATTTTTACCGAAAGTAATTCCTGTAGAGAAGCTTCTGTTAAGTTATTTTTTTGTTCAATAATGGCCTGAGCTTTACGTTGATTTAAAAAATCCTGTGCTGCTTCCGACATGCCATAGAAAGACGTTTCTGCAGTGTTAGGTATGTACGAAAAAACCGTGTTATCGGTATCGTTATCAATAGCTTTTAACACGCTTGGGAAAATTAATTTCCCTAAGGCCTTGCGTTCTTTGTAAATTTCCGCATCGCTTCCACGAGAAAAATAAATTCGCTCAAAAGAACAGGCTTTTTTCAGTAATGGTGTTCGCACTTCTTGTACCGAAACTGAGCCGTTTTTCTTGATGATAATAGCACTCCCTGGATCTAATTCTTGTATTTTTTCAAAAGATACGTTAAAAACTGTTTGAATCACAGGACGCTCTGAGGCGACCACTACAATTTCGTCGTCTTCATAAAAATAAGCAGGACGTATTCCTGCAGGATCGCGCAAAACGAAAGAATCGCCGTGTCCTAATAGTCCAGCCATGGCATAACCGCCATCAAAATTTCGAGAAGCGCGCTCTAAAATACGTTGAATGTTTAAACGGTCACCAATAACTGGAGAAGCTTCTTGTTTTGTGTAGCCTTCCAACTTACATTGTTTGTACAATTCGGTCACTTCATCATCTAAAAAGTGTCCTATTTTTTCCATCACAGTCACCGTATCGGCCATTTGTTTTGGATGTTGACCTAAGTCGATTAAATTTTGGAACAACTCTTTAACATTGGTCATGTTAAAGTTGCCCGCCACAATTAAATTACGATGCATCCAATTGTTTTGTCGTAAAAAAGGGTGAACACTTTCGATACTATTTTTACCAAAAGTACCATAACGTACGTGGCCTAAAAACACTTCGCCTAAATACGGAATATTTTGTTTTTGCAAGGCTACATCATTTGCATATTCGGGATGTTCTTCTAATTCACGAGCTATCCTATCGTTGATTTGGGCAAAAATGTCTTTAATGGGCTGTGGGTCGTTTGATCGAATACGACTGATGTAGCGTTCTCCCGGATTGACGTCTAATTTAATGCTGGCTAATCCGGCGCCGTCTTGTCCGCGGTTGTGCTGTTTTTCCATGAGCAAGTACATTTTTTGTACTCCATAGAATGCAGTTCCGTATTTTTCTTTATAAAATTCTAACGGTTTTTTTAATCGTAGCAAGGCAATTCCACATTCGTGTTGTATAGCGTCACTCATAAGTTGTTTTGGTGTTGTTGGTTGTTGTAATTCTATTTATATTCCATAGATTCAATGAAAATTAAACTATGTTCTATTGTTTTTAAATTTATTTTTCAAACAAAAAAAGCCCCGAAATTTCGAGGCAGGTTTTTAATCTTCTAATTCGATTTCAAATTGAGTTAATGCTTTAAATTGTTTTAATCTTGCATTTACTTCTTTTATATCTAGATTCACCATTCGTTCTGTTCCAAATTTCTCCACACAAAATGAGGCTAAATTAGATCCTTGAATGATTGCTGTTTTCATGGTATTGAAAGAAATATCGCCTTGTTGTGCAATAAATCCTGAAAAACCTCCTGCAAACGTATCGCCTGCTCCTGTTGGATCAAAAACATCTGCTAATGGCAATGCTGGGGCAAAGAAAATGTGTTCGTTATGAAAAATTAACGCCCCGTGTTCTCCTTTTTTAATTACGACATATTTTGGCCCCATGGTCTGAATTTTAGCCGCTGCTTTTACAAGAGAATATTCTCCAGATAATTGGCGGGCTTCTTCATCATTAATAGTAATCACATCCACCCGTTTAATGACCTCTAGCAACTCTGGCAAGGCACAATCCATCCAAAAATTCATGGTATCAAGAACCACTAATTTAGGTGTCGTGGACATTTGATTCAAAACACCCGTTTGAACAAGTGGGTGTAAATTTCCGAGCATTACTACTTCGGCATTTTTATAATTTTGTGGGACTACCGGATTAAAATCAGCCAAAACATTTAATTCTGTGACTAGTGTATCTCTTGAGTTCATATCATTGTGGTAGCGACCGCTCCAAAAGAAAGTTTTACCTCCTTTTACCATTTCAATTCCTTCAATATTTACCCCTTTATTTTCTAACAATTCTAAATATTCCTTAGGAAAATCTTCACCAACTACAGAAACAACGGCAGCATCTACATTAAAAAAAGAAGAAGATAACCCAATATAGGTAGCAGCTCCTCCTAAGATTTTATCGGTTTTTCCAAAAGGGGTTTCTATAGCATCAAAAGCAACTGTTCCTACAATTAATAATTTGTTCATTACAATGAATTTGAAATAAGAGGCAAAGATAAAACTTTAGTTTCAAAGTTTAAAAAGTTATTCCGTATAATTCTACCCTAGGAACTATTGCTCTTTTATTCTTGATTATGAGTATCATAAATAATTCTTATAATAGTTATAATTTAATAATTTATTTTTATTGGTAAAGTTAAACTGCTAAATGGTATTTTTGATTTTAATTACTAAACTAAAAAACATGAAAAAAATTAAATTAATGCTCTTTTTTGCGTTATTTACCTTATCCGCTAGCGCACAAGATTATGTTGACATTCTTAAACTCTCTGTAAACAATACCACACTAGGCAACATAGATAACAACTATGAAACCAGTGTAAACAACTTGAACATGGAGGTTTATTATCCAAAAAAATTGTCTGAGAAAGCCGTTTTGTTAACTGGCTTTACTGTTGAAAATACAAGATTAAACTTAAGTCCAAACTCTGATAGAAGCAGTTTAACTATGACGCGCTTCAATTTAGGGATGAAATACCAACATTCTGAGAAATGGTCTGGTACTTATGTGTTTCTTCCAAAAATCGCCTCTGATTTTGAGAACATTGGTTCAAATGATTTTCAATTTGGTGGACTAGCCGTTTTAGATTACCAATACAATGAAACTTCAAAAGTTAAATTTGGAGTATACGCATCATCTGAAAACCATGGCTCAACCATAACGCCATTAATTGGTATTTGGCACCGATCTAAAAACAGTAAATTTTACATCAATGCTACGTTACCCATCCGTATGGACGCAAATTATGCCTTGAGTAAAAAGTTTAGCGTAGGGTCTGATTTGCTAACTTCTATCAAATCCTATAATTTATCTCAACTTAATTCAGACAACTACGTACAAGAAGAGTCGATTCGTTTCGCATTTTATGCGGCCCTTGGCATGATGGATAATTCAATTATTTTAAGAGGAAGAGTAGGATTTGACACTACTGATTATGGTGTGTTTAATAGCAATCAAAAAGTAGGCGCACAAGTTTTAACTTTCCCGCTGAGTACTGATAAAAGAACGCGCTTAAACTCGGAATTTGATTCCTCACTATATGTAGGTTTTGATGCGATCTATCGATTTGATTTGACAAAAGAAACAAAATAATAGAAGGAGCTGAAAGGCTCCTTTTTTTAGCTCTTTATATCAATTTTTCCTCTTCTCTTTCATAAAATTCATCGATTGACAATTGTTCTTGTTGCGAGGCCATAACAGCTAAGTGATCACAACGTTCGTTTTGTGGGTGGTTGTTATGTCCTTTTACCCATTGAAAGTCAACTTGATGTTGGCGGTAAATTTTCAAGAAACGCAGCCATAAATCAGGGTTTTTTTTGGCCTTAAAATTGATTTTTTCCCATTGAAATACCCAACGTTTTTCTACGGCATCTACTACATATTTAGAATCGGAAACTACCAATACTTTGGTTTTTGGGTTTTTGAGCTTTTCTAATCCTACGATTACGGCTAACAATTCCATTCTATTGTTGGTCGACAAACGAAAACCTTCGTAAAATTCTTTTTTATAAGGCGTTCCTACCATTTCCATAACCACGCCATAGCCCGACGGGCCAGGGTTTCCCTTGGCAGCACCGTCTGTGTATATGTGGACTTCGTGAGGCATAGTTACGAGTTAAACATTATGAGTTTTGAGATAATATACCTGAAATTACTTCAGGAAAAAATTGATGCTCCAATTCGTGTATTTTATGCGCAATTTCTTCAGGCGTATTGCATGCTTCGATATTTACTGATTTTTGAAAAATAAATTCCCCTTCATCATAGTGTTCGTTTACATAATGAATCGTAATTCCGGTTTCCTGCTCTTTGTTGTCTAAAACCGCTTGATGTACATGCATGCCATACATCCCTTTTCCGCCATATTTTGGTAGCAAAGCAGGATGAATATTGATTACATTTGGGAACACCTTTAATAGGGAAGGTGGAAACTGCAATAAAAATCCAGCTAAAACTATCAAATCGGGTTGTAAGAGTTCCAATTTTTCAAGAACAAAGCCTTCATTTAATTGGGTTTTAGTAAATACAAAAGACGGAATATTGTGGTTTTTTGCTCGATCCAATACTTTTGCTTCGGGTTTGTTTGAAAAAACAGCAACAACCGTTGCAAGGGATTGATTTTCAAAATAACGGATTATGGCTTCGGCATTAGAGCCATTACCGGAGGCAAAAAGAACTATTTTTTTCATTACTATGGTATTTCCTTCCACAAAAAAAAGAATAAAAATTGGTAAAAAATAAAAAAAAGAGCCCTTTGTGAATTATTTTTTTTAAATTCGTGGTCATATTTAGTAACAAAAAGGTGGTTTTAAAATAAAGTTTTTTATTTTTGCCAACAATTTAAATTAAAAATTAAAAGATTATGTCAGACATTGCATCAAGAGTAAAAGCGATTATCGTAGACAAATTAGGAGTTGACGAAAACGAAGTTGTAACAGAAGCAAGCTTCACTAACGATTTAGGAGCTGATTCATTAGACACTGTTGAGCTTATTATGGAGTTCGAAAAAGAATTTGATATTCAAATTCCAGACGACCAAGCTGAAAACATTGCTACTGTAGGTCAAGCTATCTCTTACATTGAGGAAGCAAAAAAATAATATGTAAGGCATCCATAAGAGAACATTTTATGGGTGCTATTATTTTTTACCTTACGTTTTAAATCTTTTAAAGATTTTGCAAACATTGATTGTATTACAATCATATACCATAAAAAAATATGTAATACCCATTGTTTCTTTTAGTAATTATTAAAAGCACTTTGGGTTTTTTTATATTAACTGAAAATTAAAAACTATGCAATTAAAGCGCGTTGTTGTAACCGGTCTTGGTGCATTAACTCCAATCGGAAATAGTATTCAAGAGTATTGGGAAGGTTTGATTACTGGGAAAAGTGGTGCCGCACCTATTACTTATTACGACACAGAAAAACATAAGACCAAATTTGCATGTGAAATTAAAAACTTCAACATTGAAGATTATATGGATCGTAAAGAAGCGCGTCGATTGGATAAATTTGCACAATATGCAATTGCAGCAAGTGACGAAGCCATTAAAGATGCTGGAATTACGCACGATAACATAAACAAACATCGCGTTGGGGTAATTTGGGGTGCCGGAATTGGAGGTTTAGAAACGTTTCAAGAAGAAGTTTTGTATTATGCAAAATGCGACGGCCAACCAAAATTCAATCCGTTTTTTATCCCTAAAATGATTGCTGATATTGCGCCTGCTCATATTTCCATGCGAAATGGGTATATGGGTCCAAATTATACAACGGTATCGGCTTGTGCCTCTTCGGCTAACGCATTAATTGATGCCTTCAATTACATCCGTTTAGGGATGTGTGATGTTATTATTTCGGGAGGTTCGGAAGCTGCTGTTACCATTGCGGGTATGGGCGGATTTAATTCTATGCACGCGCTTTCAACTCGAAATGAAAGTCCGGAAACCGCTTCAAGACCATTCGATGCTACTCGTGACGGGTTTGTATTAGGTGAAGGTGCTGGTGCTTTAGTATTAGAAGAATATGAACATGCAAAAGCACGTGGTGCTAAAATATATTGTGAAGTTGGCGGTGGCGGAATGTCTTCGGATGCTTACCACTTAACCGCTCCACATCCTGAAGGAATTGGTGTAATTGCCGTAATGGAAAACACCTTGCGCGATGCGGGTATGACCCCCGATATGATTGATCACATCAATACGCATGGTACTTCAACTCCTCTAGGCGATGTTGCCGAATTGAAAGCAATCAGCCATGTCTTTGGTGATCATGCTAAAAACATCAACATCAATTCTACAAAATCGATGACGGGTCACTTATTAGGAGCAGCTGGTGCGATTGAAGCTATTGCATCTATACTTGCGATGCAAAACAGCTTGGTGCCTCCTACCATCAATCATACTACGGTGGATGAAAATATTGATCCTTCATTAAACTTAACGTTGAATAAAGCGCAAAAACGCGAAATCAAAGTAGCCATGAGCAACACCTTTGGTTTTGGAGGTCATAATGCATGCGTGTTATTTAAAAAATTAGAAAACTAATTGCATGCGTCGTCTATTGCATAAAATAACAAAAAACTCCCGTTCTCCAGAAGACGGGATTTTTTTTAAAAAAATCACTACTATTTTAGGTTTTGAACCTAAAGAGCTTAACTATTATCAAAAGGCGTTTACACACCGATCGGTTAATAAGCTAGACGACAAAGGTAATCCCTTTAACTATGAACGACTGGAATTTTTAGGTGACGCCATGCTGGGGAGTGTTATTGCTGCTCATCTCTACAATGAAGTGCCATCTGGTGACGAAGGGTATTTGACAAAAATGCGCTCAAAAATTGTGAGCCGGGAACACTTAAACGAATTGGGACGC
>NZ_JBILKB010000085.1:0-7168 GCF_044376915.1 Flavobacterium sp. | reverse complement strand
TCCTGACGGCTGCTCTCAATTAAATCTTTCACCATATAAATTAATGAAGACCCTTCACGTTCTAAATAGGAAGGAAGCAAGGCCAAAACGCAATAATCTTCTATGTTGCCATAAAATTGGGAGAAGCTCAGTCGATAACTTTGTTCGTACCATCGAACATCGGTGACCAAATGTTTGCTGGTTTGGATGCCCGTGGTGCCACTACTCGTAAAAGTTTGTTGCACGGGTTCGTTTGAACTAATGACGTCATGGCTTTTAAAAAATTGTATGGGTAAAAACGGAATTTCAGCGATTGATTTGACGTTGGTTTTGTCTTTGTTTAAAAACTGACAAAATTGTTGGTACACCTTATTGGTGTCGTATTGGTAACGAAAGACTTTTAAAGTAATTTTTTCAAATTCTTTTTTGGAACCAATATGGAAGATGCCCTCGGGTGTAATCATGGTGCAAAAATAGGAAACAAATTGCTGATAATTAAAAAAGCACCAACTTTCGTTGATGCTTTTTATTATTTGTGCTTCCAAACTTGGTTCAGCATTTCATTTATTGAACAACAAGTTTGCGAGTAGCTGTTTTTCCTTCTTCGGTTACTTTAACTACGTATACACCTGACGTTAATTTTGCTACGTTTACGGCATTGTTTACCACATTGGCTTTCAACACTTCTTTCCCTAAAAGGTCATAGACTTCAATTGACATTGCTGCATTTGCAGTTGACGTCAAATATAAAGTGTTTCCTGATAAAGGGTTTGGATACATTGTTAAACCGTTGATGTTGTCAAAAGAATTAGATGATAAAGGAGCATTCAAATCAGTTAAGTTTCTAGAAGTAACTTGCGCTGTTGTATTAAATCTTCCAACTAAAGCTATAATATTTGTTGCACTTGTTGGTTTAGCTGTCCCCATATAATTTGCTTCAGAGAAAGCAGTTCTAAAAGTTAACACATCAGAACCAATAGTTAAATTTATATTAGCTGCAGCATCAGTGCTTAATGGGAAGTTAGCTGTTGTTGTGTCAAAAGTAACACCATTTATTTGTACTAATTCACTTTCATAAGTAGCCGCTGTTACAGCGCTATTTAATTGTGCAATTGTAACTACTTGAGGAGTTGTTGTATTTCCAGTAGAAGATATGGTTACATTTGCTAAAGGAGTTATTTGTAACAATCCACTAAATAAAACTGATTGACCTTTTAATCCTGAAATGGCATCTCCAGCAGTTAATGAAGTTGTGATTACACCTGGCGCAGTTACATTGTCATCAATTAAGATACCTCCAGAGGTGTCTTGCACATATTTTTGATTACGAGTAGCTCGTGTGTATGTAACTATAGGTGAGCTTGAAACTTGATAATATTTTCCAGCACCATTTGCAGCCACATGAGCTCTTAAGGCAGCTAAATCAGCAACAGTAACAAATAAGTCAACAGTAAAAGTAACAGTTGCTCCCACAGCTGGTGATAATGGTTGATGAGAATTGTTTACTAATTGAATTGCTATCGTGTAAGTAGTTCCAGCCGTTACTGGAACAGTAATTGGGGTTGTATCGTATTTCATTACAACTGAACCACCATTAATAGTGTAATGAATGTGTCCATCTATTCCGGTTCCAGGGTTTCCAACAACAAAATTATTTATTGCAAATGAAATATTTACACTTGATGTAAGTGGATTAAAAACAGTGTTATTTGCCGGGCTTAATAATGAAAGACTTGGCGCTGTACAGCTGTATGCAGCAGTACTAGAATTTCTTGGTGCAGGTGCAGCAATATTAAAATCAGTACTGTTATTATTACTATCGGTACATCCATTATTCAATCTTTGTGCAGATAAAGTAGCAGATAAAACAGGAGTTGGAGAAGTTTCTGAGCAAACTGTGGTTGGCCCAAAGCCTACTAAATCAACAATATTTGTATTACCAGCATTACATCCCATGGGTAAAGCAGTATTTGTGTTTACTAAAGCAACTCTACCAGAGGCTGCAGCCATAGCTAAAGGTGCAGGTGTTCCAGAAACATAATCAAAATCAATTGCAGGTAAAGCAATCCCATTTGTTGTACTTGCAGTGCCAAATGCAATTAAAAAATATTTTCCTGGCTGAATTGTTGTGTTTGCTGGAATTACATTAAAATTCCATGTGTTAGCGACATTTGTTGCGGATTGATATTGAATAGACCATCCAGAAATATCCACTGCGGAAGTACCTCTGTTAAATAATTCAACAAAATCTTTGTTGTAAGTAGCTCCAGAATTTCCACCACCACCATAAACTTGGCTGATGACTACTTGAGCTTGTGACGAAATGGCAACAAATAAAATGATTATTAAAGTGTAAAGTTTTTTCATAAAGATTTATTTAATTTGAATAAGATACAAGTAAAAAATTGTTTAGTTGATAATCAGCTTGCGGGTTGCAGTAGCTTCTCCTTCTTTGATTTTGATGATGTATACACCAGCGGTGAGGTTGCTTAGATTTACTTCTTTTGAAGTAATGACTGTTTCCAACACTTTTTTCCCTAGAACATTATATATTTCTACTTTTTTATCCAATGATAATTTGGTTGATATATATATTCTTCCGCTGTTAGTAGGGTTAGGGTAAATACTAAGCCCCTCAATGATAGGCTCTTGAGTTTTAGAGGTCGCTACTGATTTGCTTTCTTGTGCTTGTGCACTAAATGAGCCTAAAACCAACAACAATAAAAGAATAAAAGTGTATTTTTTTTTCATTCGCAACTAAAAATATGAGGTAAAGATACTAAAAAAAGTATTACAAATAGAATGCTAAAAAAAAATCCCTCACATGAGGGATTTTTAAGTATTGTGAATGTTATGATTACTGTAATAAGTTTACACCACCAACAGTTGCCCAATTTCCGGCTGTTAAACTTGCACCTGTAGCCGTAGTACTTGTTGTATACTGTCCTGAAGGGAAAGTAACACTTAATGTACCAGCACCTGCAAATTGTGAGGTACCACTATTAATTTTTACAGCAGTTAATTTAATTTTACTACCATTCACTTGATCATTATTAGTACCTGTGTCTTGTATTCTAACTGCAGTTGCTCCTGTTGTTGTGTATCCTTCAATTAGTATATTTGAAAAATCACCATTACCTTGTTTTTTAAATTGGATGGCATCATATTCTGCAGCAGAAGAACCACCTTCAGTAATTGTGCCTGAAGCTCTTTTTAAAGTAATGTTAGAAATAACTGGCCAATAAGCATTGTTATTGTTTGAAGCCTCGATTTCCATTCCAAAATTTCCAGTTCCTACTTGGTAAGCATACCAGTTGGTATTGTTCTGTCCTTTCCATCCATCTTGCCAGTCGAAAGAATCGTCAAAGTTTCCATAAGATATTAAATTACGAGCGCTAACTGTTCCGCCATAAAATTCGAAACCATCATCTGCACCTTTGTAAGAAACTAAATTTTCTAAAATTGTTCCTGAACCTACAGAATAGAATGAAAAACCATTCATTTCACTTGTTCCATCTGTAATTTTTTTACCAGCATATTCTACTCTTACGTAACGTAAAGCACCACCATTATGCGCTGCATTTGTTCCGCCATACATTAAATTTAATCCATCTTCAGACGCTCTAGTAGTTGTTCCGCCAGATCCATTAATGGGTGCATCACCATACATGATGATTCCTCCCCAAGATCCTGGTACACCTGAAGCCTCTGTCAATACAATAGGTTGAGTAGCTGTCCCGTTCATAATTAATTTACCACCATTTTTTACTACTAATGCATCTACACCATTGGTAGCATTTGCAGTAATGGTTGAACCAGCATCAAAAGTAACAGTTACGCCACTTTCTATCGTTACAATTCCATTTAGGGTATAGTTTCCAAATGCAATTGTTCTGTTTGTTGTAATTGAACCTGTAAGTTCTCCTTCAACAGGTCTAAGTTCTCCTTCGTCGTCATCTGTAGAACAACCTGTAAATAATGCGCCTAAAATAGTAAGACTTAAAAATAAATGTTTCATGTGTGTTTGTTTTTAATTGTTTTGACAAATGTAGAACGACTATATTTTTTGAATGTTTTTTTACTATTATAAAAAGGTTACTGAAAAATCATATAATCGTAAAAACAATGTTGCTTTTATGTAAACAAAAAAAAGAGCAGTTAACTGCTCTTTTTAATATTAAAATGTATAAGATATACTCGTTGAGAATCCAACACCTCTTTTATAAGATTGCTCTACTAATGAAGATTCCTCGATCGTTATTTTGTTGTCAGTTCCTCGTTCTCTGGTATATAATGGGTTTAAAATATTATCTACAGCAAATTTAAGATCCCATTTTTTGTTGATCGAACTTCCCCAAACAAAATCTAATTTGTGAAAAGGTTTTTCATAAATGTGGTCATAACCAGCAATACCCACAGCATAGATGCGTTCACCATAAACATTATAAACTAATGAAGCCGTGTTTTTGCAATTGCTACCTAAATCAAATTCATATTTAAGATCGGTATTTAACAACCAGTTTGATGCACCTTGAAGATTTCTTTTTGTAAACGTATCAAAATCTGAACCAGGTCTTTTTAAATCAATTTTGGATTCGGTTAGCATTAATGAAGTGTTAAATCCAAGCGAGAAACCATCTAAATTCTCGTTAAATCTACTCAATTGAACTAAGGCTTCAAATTCTGCTCCAAATAAGGTGGCGCTATTATTGTTAAAATACGTAATTGTTTGTCCACTTCCCGTTGCACTTGCTAAAATCGTTCTTTCAATTGGCTGGTCAATATATTTGGCAAACAAAGTAGCTGCAAACATTTCTTTCGGGGTAGGGAATATTTCAAATTTTAAGTCAGCATTGTAGTTTTCACTGTTTTCTAAATCTGAATTACCTAACTCGGTAGTACCATCTGCATTGATTAAATTGATGTCTAAGCTTTCAAAAAGTACCGGTTTTGTATACGTTTTAGAAACGGCAAAACGCAAATTACGATCGTCTTTTAGGGCATATTTTACATTTAATGAAGGCAAAATGTATAAGTTGTCATTCGTTTTACTTCGGTATGGGTTTGTAATTGGGTCAACAATAGATTTATATTTATACTCTCTAATTGTATTTTCTGCACGAAGCCCCACATTAAATTCTAATTTTTCATTCAGATTCAACAGTAAATTTGTGTAAACCCCATCGGCTCTTTGGAATACTTTTGTTTTCCATTCAGCAGTCGATTGTTCTGTGAATGATAAGAAATTGCTAGCAATATCATCTTGAATAAAAGAATCAATATCATTTACAGGCGTGTTGTAAGGTGCAGCTCCATTATTTGGATTTCCAAACGTAAATCTAAATTTAGACACCATATATTCTGCAAAGCCACTGTATCCAACAGACAATTTGTTGCGGTTATTTTCAATATTTCCAAATTTGTAGTTGTATTCTAAATTTCCCGACATATGGAAATTGTTGTCAATATTAAAAAACTGACGCAATAAATTATTACTACCGTACTGCGTGTTGATTTCTGTGTCCGAAATTTTTGTTCCCGTGATGAATTTTCTATCCGGTTGGTTGTATTTTGTTCGGGTATAAGAAATACCACCATTTAGGGAATGTTTGTCATCACTAGTTAGTTTGTAACTTCCAAAGAATTGATTGGCGAAATAATCCGATTGTTCGTATTGATTTAATCGAATAAATTCATTTGGATTTTGAACGGCAGTTCGGGTATATCCAACCTGATCTTGAATTAAATTTTCCGTAGTTTTTAAATATAATCCGGTATAATTAAATTTAAGACGATCGCCTTTAAATTGTAATCCCAATAATGAAGACGCTTGAGTTTGGAATTTAAATTGCTTTTTTTCTAAATTGTTATCATAGATTCCTTGTCCTTGAGAAAACGTACGATCTACACCTTCTCTAATTTGGTATTTATTGTCAAAATTAGTAGCAAATACATAATATAAGTTATTCGATCCCACATCAAATTTTCCAGAATGACTAATCCCTGTACTTGTATTTAATGGTGCTTTCACTTTATTTACATCCCAAGAAGAATTGTAATCGTTGTTTATTCTTCCTGCAGGTACACTCCCATATCCGCTTGGTAATTTTCGCTCTTGTCCGCCAAATCCAAAATAACTTTTTGAGTTGTTGGCATCTTTAGACAATAAAAAATCACTTAAATTATTATCGGTTGTAAAACCGGTCCCAAAACTAATTTTTGTTTGACCTTTCGTATTTTGACTGGTTTTAACATCAATAGTTGCGCCAGCAAAATCACCATAAATATTTGGATTAAAGGTTTTAAAAACGTCAATATAACCTACAACATCAGTAGGAAATTGATCCAATGGAATAATTTTTTTGAACGGACTGTTAGATGGTACCGCTAAATTATTTACCAATAAATTGTTGTAACGATCCTCTAAGCCTCTAATAAACAAACCTTTAGATTCTACTTTTGAAATCCCGGTAATTTTTGTTAGTCCTTCTTCTACATCACTAATTCCTTTTCGAGATAATTCTTGCGAACCAATACTTTGCTTGATTTCAACTGCTTTTTGTTGTTCTTGCAACAAAGCACTTTCTTTTTCTCTACTATATTGAACTTCTACAACTACTTCTTTTAACTCTTCACCTCCAGTAGATGCTAAAATATGATTGATAACTTTAACTTCTCCAGCCGCAACTGTGAAAGAAATTTCTTTGGTTTCATAACCCAAATAAGTGATTACAAGTGTATAGTTCCCAGCCGGCATGGTAAATGAATAATTTCCATTTTCATCGGTTGCGGTATTTTGTTTAGATTCTTTAATGATTACGGTAGCAAATGGAAGCGGTTCGTTCTTCATTTCCTTGTCTAAAATTTGTCCTTTTACAGTAGCATTTTGAGCCCATGAAATAACGGAAAAAAGTACTGCAAAAAATAGAAATTTAATCTTCATCTTGTTGGGTTATTAATTTGGGGCAAAGAAAGAGTTGCTAGGTTATTCAATTGTTATTGACTTATTATCAATAAGTTTCTAGTTCGTTATTAAATCGTTAAGAGATTAAATAATTGTTAAGTCATAATTTCATTTCGATTTATCGTTATCTTTACCATCACAAACGCAACTAAAACGAATTATGAAAAAGAAAGATATTAGAATCTTATTGGTCGATGATGAGAAAGATATTCTTGAAATTGTAGG
>NZ_JBILKB010000084.1:0-7202 GCF_044376915.1 Flavobacterium sp. | reverse complement strand
TGAATTGCTTTACATCAGTCCAATTTTTTGAACCACTTTCTGGACAAGCAATTTCTAGTTCTTCAATTAAGGCTTTTACATCGGCTAGGTTTTCAGTTTCTAAAGAACGGGCCATTCGTTCTAGAATTTCCTTCTTTTTAGCCAAATATTCCATCACACGAGGATTGGTAGTTTTGTATTGCTCTTCATCAAAGGAAGCGCCAAAACGCTCGCTCGCTTTGTCAATTTCTTTTTGTGCTTTTTGATTTAATTTTTCGGCATAATCCTCAATTAAAACATCGGCACGGTATCTTTTTTTAGAATCTTTATTATCAATCAATGGATCATTGAAGGCATCCACGTGACCCGAAGCTTTCCAAGTAGTTGGGTGCATTAAAATAGCAGCGTCTAAACCCACAATATTTTCGTGCATTTGTACCATTGCTTTCCACCAATACTCACGGATGTTTTTCTTTAATTCCACCCCATTTTGTGCATAATCGTATACCGCACTTAAACCATCGTAAATTTCGCTTGACGGAAAAATAAATCCGTATTCTTTTGCATGCGAAACTACATTTTTAAAAATATCATCTTGTTTTGCCATACTGCAAAAGTAAAAATAGGATTGGAATAAAGAAAAGTTTTAAGGGATTATTTGTAATCAAATGTAGAGGAGCCAATTTTGGCAAACTCACTGTAAACATTGATGATGTATTTCCCTTTAGGTGTCTTATTTTGAATCAAATCGACATAAGCACAAACGTCGGTGTCGTTTTTGTTGTAATTGACCTCAGAAACGGCACTATACACCAATTTAACACCCGCTTCATTTTCTACTGAAGAATTTTCCTTGGAGATAATTTGGTTCTTTGGATTAACTACTTGAATGTACAAGGTTTTAGCTCCCGATTTTACAATTTCATTCTTCTGAAGTGTATAACAAACACGCAACTGTTGGATTTGAGAGTTACTCGATTTGTACAAATCTGAATAAATTTTTACTCCTTTTGCATTGATATTAATGGCCGATAATCGATTTACCACTACAGGATTTGAAACCGCAACATTGTTTTTAGCTTTAACTAAAGCTTGATTTTTAACAGCAATTTTAGCGCTTAATGCCTTAGCTTTATTGGCATAAAAAGCCATAGAATCGGCAGTTTGATTGACCGGAGAAGTCGAATCAACTGATTGGGCAATACGTTTGGCGTTTTTGATTGATTCTTCTCCTAGAGAATCATATTTGTGCAGTATCTCACTAAGCTGATTTTCTAAAACTTTGATTTCTAACTCAGATTGTTTTTTATAATCCGCTAATTCAACTTTAACACTATAATAATTTACACTAAAAAACAACAATAAGAACAGCAATACTATGATACTTATTTTTGTAATTTTGTTTTTCTTACTTGTCATACCCTACTTATATACTACAAAAGTATTTAAATTAATTAATTTTATTTTAATAAACCGACCAAATGCTAAAAAATCTGATAAACTTACTTTTCCCTAATTTATGTGCTGGCTGTAACGCCTTATTATTAGAAAATGAAGGGTTAATTTGTGCAAAATGCCGACACAATCTCCCACATACACAACATCATTTGAATCCAAACAATTATATTGCTGCTAAATTTTATGGGGTTCTTCCAATAGAATTTTGCAGCGCTATGCTTTATTTTCATAAAGATGGGATCGTGCAAAATCTCATACATCAATTGAAGTATAAAAACAAACCTGAAATTGGAACTTTACTAGGTAATTGGTATGCACATGACCTTCAAAAAATTGCGGCAAATCAAAAATTTTCAGTAATAATTCCGGTGCCGCTCCATAAAAAAAGACTACAAGAAAGAGGATACAACCAAGTCACTTCTTTTTGCGAAGCCTTATCGGAACAATTACAAATTGAATGGAACGACCAACTATTAATTCGAACGACCTATTCCAATACGCAAACCAAAAAAAATAAAGAAGCTCGAACAAAGGTGGAACAAGCGCGCTTTGAAGCAGTATTTACTTCTTCAGATCATGGTAAACATTTTTTATTAGTGGACGATGTGATTACTACGGGAGCCACGTTAGAGGCTTGTGGCAAAGTCCTATTAAAAATTCCAAATGCAAAAATTAGTATTCTTACCATTGCCTATACTGATTCTTAAAAATTACTAAAAATTGTATGTTTACATCAATTATAGTTGTTATTTTGTAACTTCTTTATTTTTAGAAAATGATAAAATTAAAATATATCGTGTCGCTTTTGGTTCTCGCCACTTTTTTTTCGAATTGTGCCAAAAGAGGAACCATTTCGGGCGGCCCCAAAGATACTATTGCTCCAAAGATTGTTGGAAGTTTACCGGCTAACTTTAGCACAAATTTTAAAAGCAATGAAATAAAAATTAATTTTGATGAATTGATCAAAGTGAAAGACATCACCAAACAATTGATTATTTCGCCCCCCCTTAAAAAGCAACCGATTATCATTCCGCAAAGTAGTGCAAGTAAATTTATTTCGATTAAATTGTTGGATACACTACAAGAAAATACCACCTACAGTTTTAATTTTGGACAAAGCATTACGGATAATAATGAGAACAACCCGTACTCACAATTCAAATATGTTTTTTCGACAGGGACATACATAGATTCGCTTACTTTAGTAGGGAAAATTAAAGATGCCTACAAACAAAAACCAGATAATTTTGTGAGTATATTACTGTATGATGCTAAAACGTTTACTGATTCAACAGTGTATAAAGAAACCCCATTGTATGTTACCAATACACTAGATAGTTTACACGTTTTTTCTCTTGAAAATTTAAAAGAAGGAAACTATCAAATTATTGCATTAAAAGACAAATCTGGAAATAATAAATTTGATCCTAAAAGTGATAAAATTGGCTTTATAAATGAGGCGATTACTTTACCCACTTCAACAGCTTACGAATTAGAATTATTTACAGAAAAACCGCAATTTAAAGTTTACAAGCCCACGCAAGAAAGCAACAACAAACTGTATTTAGGATACGAAGGAAATGCCAAAAACCTGAAAGTAACCGCAAAAAAAAGAGGAGAAAACATTCCTTTGCGCCTTACAAAATACCCTCAAACGGATAAAGATACTGTCCAATTGTTTTTTCCTAAAATGGAATTGGATTCGCTTGAAGTTACAGTAGAAAATGACACTTATTCTAAATCCTTTACGTCTAAATTGAAAAACATTAAATCCAGTGATAGTTTAAAAATTATCGCCAAAACACAGGGCGTATTATCGTTTAGGGATCAATTAACATTGACTACTAATACCCCCATTGATAAAATAGATGTTTCAAAAATAATGCTAAGAAATAAAGATTCTGTGGCGGTAAAATTTACAGCAGATTATGACGAGTACAACCAAGAAATTCGATTTGATTTTAAAAAAGAAGAGGAAGAAAAATATACCTTAGAGCTATTACCTGAAGCCATCACTGATTTTTATGCGGCGAAAAATGATTCGCTGCAATTTGAAGTAAACACCAAATTATTAGCCGATTATGGCAACCTAAAAGTTACGCTTTCTGGTGTCAAACGATTTCCAATTATTTTAGAAGTTCTCAATGAAAGCGGCGATATATTATATTCTAAAACATCTCAAAAAGAAACTTCTATGCTCTTTGAAACTATTGAACCCAAATTGTACACACTCCGAGTAATCTATGATGATAACGGCAATGGAATATGGGATACCGGTGATTATTTGGCCAAAAAACAAGCCGAAGAAATAGTATATTACCCTAAAATACTCGACGTGAGGGCCAACTGGGATGTAGAGCAAGATTTTAATTTGGATTAATCCAGCGTAAACCGATCGGCATCGTTTAAAAAATTAAATTGAACCCTTTTTGCATTTTGTTGCAATAGGTCCAATTCACAACAAAAAATACCAGATTCATTGTGCGCATTCAATCGTTCCATACCCATACAATCGAACACTTGAGAATGGCCTGGGTACTCTAATTGATTCGCATCAGTTCCTATTCTATTTACGCCAATCGTATAACACATGTTTTCTATAGCGCGTGCTTTTAATAAGGCATCCCAGGCGTTAATTCTTGGTTTTGGCCAATTAGCAACATAGAGTAATAAATCGTATTGTTCAATATTTCGTGCAAAAACTGGGAAACGTAAATCATAACAAATCTGAAGACAGATGTTCCAACCTTTATACTTTACAATTACTTTTTCTTCCCCCTTAGTATATATTTTATCTTCTCCTGCCAAAGTAAATAAATGCCGCTTGTCGTAAAATGCTACCTTGCCTGTAGGAAAAACAAAGATCATGCGGTTGTAGTATTTTCCATTTTCTTTAATGATCAAACTTCCTGTGATGGCACAGTTTTTCTCAGCTGCCAATTTTTTAAGCCAGCTAATTGTTTCCCCATCTAATGTCTCTGCCACCTCATGTGGATGCATTGTAAAGCCTGTCGTAAACATCTCGGGCAACACAAACAAATCGATAGCCTGCGGCGTGTTGCGAAAATAACGTTCGATATTTTTTCGGTTCTCAGCAGGGTTTTCCCAAGTTAATTCGGACTGAAAAAAAGCAATTTTCATAATATTAATTTATAAATATATTTATATTTACCAAAAATACTATTATTATGCGTTGCTTTATGTTATTATTTACACTTGTATATAGTGTTAACATTTCATCACAAATTAATTTTGAAAAGGGTTATTTCATTACTAATGAAAATATTAAAACAGAATGTTTTATTAAAAATTATGACTGGATTAATGCTCCCAAAGAAATAGAATACAAACTAAATGATACCGCAATTGTAGAAAAAATTACATCAAATGAAATAAAATCATTTCAGATTTATAATTCTGAACATTACTTTCTAAAAAAAACTTTTACTATTGATGAAAACACTAATCAGAAATCAGAAAAAATTATAACTATCACAAAATTATTGAGAGTTGTAATTGAAGGTAATGTTAACTTATATGCATATAATAGCAATATTTTTCTTTATGAAAAAGACAATATTATTAAGCAATTGATTTATAAAAAATTCCAAAATGATAATAAAATGGAGGAAGATTTTACATTCAGAAAAGAAATTTATACTAATTTAAGTTGTAATGAAAATAAAATAGATATTCGTAAACTAAATTATAGAAGACAGGAATTAATAGAATACATTTCAAATTATAATAAATGTAAAAACTCAGATTACGTATATTATGGAACTAATCAAACAAAATTCAAATTTAATTTTAAAATTTTAGCAGGTGTAAATTTTTATAGCATGGAATCTAAGCTGACTTTTGTAAGCCGGGAAGATAGACCTTTAAACAATAAATCTTCATCGGTTAACGCTATTTTTGGCTTTGAAACAGAATTATTGCTGCCTTTTAACCACAATAAATGGTCTGTTTTCCTTGCTCCAAATTATCAGATTCAGAATCAAGAATTATCCGAAATGAAAACTAACTTATATGGAGGTTATAATGGAATTGTTGAAATGAAAGATGATTACTCTTATATTGAGTTACCTATAGGAATAAGAAAGTATTTTTATTTAAATAATAAATCTAAGATATCTATTGATATGGCTTACGGTTTTATTGCTTATTTAAGAAAAACAAATGATAGAGCATTTGACCCTGAATTAGAATATGCAACACCATTAATTGTTTCAGAAAACACTAAAGATTCAACACCAATGTTCATTCGTGTAGGATTAGGCTATAACTATAATGATAGATATTGTTTTTCACTAAACTATACTCCAATTAAAACTTTAAGCCAAAGTGAGATAAATTCTTTTTCAATATTAGCTTCTTATAAGTTATTTTAGAAGTCAATAAATATTAAAAAAGCACGCTAAAAAGCGTGCTTTTTTATATAAAATAAGTCGGATTATTTCACAGAAGCTTTTAAAAATTCTCTGTTCATACGAGCGATGTTTTCTAACGAAATTCCTTTTGGACATTCGATTTCGCAAGCGCCAGTATTGGTGCAATTTCCAAATCCTTCTTCGTCCATTTGACGTACCATATTTAACACACGATTAGTGGCTTCTACTTTACCTTGAGGCAACAATGCATATTGTGATACTTTAGCACCTACAAATAACATGGCCGAACCGTTTTTACACGTCGCTACGCACGCACCACATCCAATACAAGCTGCTGCTTCAAATGCTTTGTCTGCATCGTCTTTTGGTACTGGAATGGAGTTTGCATCAATGGTATTCCCTGAAGTATTTACCGATACGAAACCACCTGCTTGTTGAATTCTGTCGAAAGCACTTCTATCTACCACTAAATCTTTAATTACAGGAAATGCTTTACTTCTCCATGGTTCGATGTAAATGGTATCGCCATTGTTGAACATTCTCATGTGCAACTGACAAGTCGTAATTCCGGTATCTGGTCCATGAGCACGTCCGTTAATATATAAAGAACACATCCCGCAAATTCCCTCACGACAATCGTGATCAAAAGCTACTGGTTCTATATTTTCGTTTATTAATTGTTCGTTTAATTGGTCTAACATTTCCAAAAACGAACTTGCAGTAGAAACATTATCTAATTTATATGTTTCCATGCTCCCTTTTGAATTGGCATTTTTTTGACGCCAAATTTTAAGGTTTATATTGATATTTTTTGCTGCACTCATACTATTTTATTTGTAATTTCTAGCTGCGATTTTTATAAACTCGTATTTCAATTCTTCTTTATGAAGTTCTTCTTTTGTAATATCATCCCCTTTGTATTCCCAAGCTCCCACAAAAGAGAAGTTTTCATCATCACGAAGTGTTTCGCCTTCAGCATCTTGGTATTCTTCACGGAAATGACCTCCACAAGATTCTTTACGTTGTAAAGCATCCATCGCCATCAATTGACCCAAATCAATTAAATCGGCAACTCTTAGTGCTTTTTCTAATTGAGGATTCAACTCTTCGTTACTTCCTGGAACATTTACATCGCGGTAAAAATCTTCTTTCAATTGGGCAATTTCAGCGATTGCTTCTGTTAATCCTTTTTCATTTCTACCCATACCCACTTTATTCCACATGATCAAACCTAATTTTTTGTGGAAATAATCTACGGATTTTGAACCGTTATTGTTCAAAAATTTACTGATTGAATCTTTAACTCGTGCTTCAGCTTCTTCAAATTCAGGTGCATCAGTTGCGATTTTACCCGTTCTGATTTCATCCGCC
>NZ_JBILKB010000028.1:0-23519 GCF_044376915.1 Flavobacterium sp. | reverse complement strand
TAAAGTTAGAAGTTAGAAGTTGGAAGTTAGAAGTTTTTTTGTAGTTACACAAAGTCTCGCAAAGTCTCGCACGAAGTTTCACAGCGTTTTACTTTACGTTTAAATAAATCCGCAAGCATCAGTTAAATCTGTTTCATCCGTGTTCTAAAAAATCTTTGAGTCCTTAGTGCTTTCCTTTTGCTATTTGGGGTTAGACCATATTAAAAAACCACTTTCGCTTTACAGCTAAGTGGTTTTTAAGTTAAGGTTGGTTTAGATTTTTATTAATTGCTCAGCATAACTGGCATTACTAACATGGTTACGGTTTCACCTTCATCTAGGCCATCTACTGGAGTTAAAATTCCTGCACGGTTTGGCATCGACATTTCCAATTGGATTTCGTCGCTCGATAAATTGTTCAACATTTCGGTTAAGAAACGCGAGTTGAAACCAATTTGCATGTCATCACCTTGGTAATCACACGTTAAGCGTTCGTCTGCTTTGTTAGAATAATCAATGTCTTCTGCCGAAATATTCAATTCGGTTCCTGCGATTTTTAAACGGATTTGATGCGTAGTTTTGTTAGCAAAAATAGCTACACGTCTTACCGAGTTTAAAAATTGTACTCTATTGATTAATAATTTATTTGGATTCTCTTTTGGAATAACCGCTTCATAATTTGGATATTTTCCATCAATTAAACGACACGTTAACACATAATTTTCAAACGAAAATGTTGCATTTGCATCGTTATATTCGATAGCTACTTCAGCATCAGAAGCGCCTAAAATTCCTTTAAGAATATTTAATGGTTTCTTAGGCATAATAAAATCGGCTACTTGTGATGCTTTAACATCGGTGCGTGCATATTTTACTAATTTGTGAGCGTCGGTGGCTACAAAAATTAATCCCTCTGGTGAAAATTGAAAGAAAACTCCGCTCATTACTGGGCGTAAATCATCGTTTCCAGCGGCAAAGATAGTTTTGCTTACTGCGGTTGCTAATACTTCGGCAGGAACAATTGTTTTTGAAGGATCGTCTAAAACTACTGCTTTAGGAAATTCTTCTCCTGGTGCGTAAGCAATTGCATATTTACCCGAGTTTGAGCTAATTTCTACCGTAGAATTGTCTTCAACAGTAAAAGTAAGGGGTTGCTCTGGAAAGGTTTTTAAGATATCCAATAAAAGTTTCGCCGGAATAGCAACACTTCCTTGACTTTTAGAATCAATTTCTAAAGTAGCTGTCATGGTAGTTTCTAGATCGGAAGCCGAAACTTTTAATGCGTTATTGTCTAATTCAAACAAGAAATTATCAAGAATAGGTAAAGTATTACTGCTGTTGATAACACTTCCTAAAACTTGCAATTGTTTTAATAAATACGAACTTGATACTATAAACTTCATCATCATGTATTTTAAAATCGTTATTGATTTTATATTTCACAAATATATTCTAAATCTATTCAAATGCAAAAACAAATTATCAACAACTAACGGCTGTACCTTTTTTTGCGTAAGAAAGTAAATAAAAATCCAAATAGAGCTAAAATTAGTAGTGGTAACCCAACAGTTATCAGCTGTGCGCTGGTATAATTTGCATAAACTTCTTCTTTGTTCAATAAGGGTAAATCGACATCTTTACTTCGGATGTTAATAAGTCCGTTATCGTCTAATAAATAATTTACACAATTCAGCAAAAACTCTTTATTACCATAGAGTTGATTGGTCCATTTGTCAAATCCCAATTCCAATGGCATCCCTTTGTCTAATTGGTTTTTGATTACATCTCCATCTGATATGACAATCATTTTATTGTCTTTTCCTACGGCTTTAAATTGTGAATCAGCAAAAGGCAATATCCTGTTTTGGTAGGCCGATTTGAATTTTCCTTCCATCATAACCGCCACGGGTAGTAATCCTTTTCCGGCATATTCTTCGGGTGTGGTTTCTTCGCTAATTGAAGCTAACGAAATTGGGGTTGGTGTTCCAATTGTTTTTGAATATTCAGATGAACTCAGCAACACCGTTTTTTTCAAGTCATTCGTTAATAATTCAATCGGACTTGTAAATTCGAACTTAATCCCCTCCATATTTTTTACGATGGGATGGGTGGAAGTTGGATAAATAAAAGGGGCAAATTTCCAATTGTATTGTTGCAATTGCGTTTCGCTTCCTTGACTGCCCGTTGCAATTTTTATGGGTGTAGCATATTCATCTTTGATCAATAAGGGATTCATACGAATACCATATTTGAAGAATAAATCGGTTAAATTCAATTCGCGTGGATAGGCTAAAATTGTGCCTGTTTCATTATACAAGCTGTCCATATCCGCAGCAACGGCATCCATTAACCAAAGCGTTTTTCCGCCGTTCATAATGAATTGGTCTACTACTTGTTTTTCCGCTTCCGTGAAGGCTTCAGTGGGTTTAGCAATGATGGCTAAATCGTATTTTTTTAGTGCTTCTAGAGTTTGCTTCGGTTGTTGTTTTTGAACAGAATCCAATGTAAAAGTCCCGATGTAGTAACTTTCGCGAACCGACTTTACAAAATCTGCAATAAAAATATCGTGTAATTCGCCATTCCCTCTGATAACCGCAATTTTCTTTTGTTTTTCTTTCGAAATTTTAGTGATGGCTTCTGCAAATCCAAATTCCAAATGCTGTACCGAACTAATAACTTTTTCCTCAGTTGAAGCACCCATTAGGTTTTTTAACAAACTCACTTTGGTAAATTTATCGCCATAGGTAGCTTGTGCCCATGGAAATACTACTTCTTGCGACTGTTTTCCTTTCTCCTCAACAGTAATGCTCAACGGTTGCATGCCACGCTCATAAAAGGCTTTCATGACTTCCACCCGCATGCTTTCTTTTTCAATAGGGTTTTTAAATTGGAATACAATATTTGAATTGTAGGCCGAAAATTCTTCTAATAATTGTTTGGTCTCGTTTTGTAAGCGTTTGAATTCGGGCGGAAAATTACCTTCTAGATATACATCAATATATAAAGGACTATCAATTTTTTTAATAATTTTTAAAGTCGTTTCCGACAACGTATAGCGTTGGTCCTGTGTTAAGTCAAAGCGTTTGAAAAAGTAATGGCTCAGTAAATTGAGTACAACCAAAACGACCACTATACTTCCTATTTGCTTTACGGCTGTTTTTTTTGCTACTTTCATTACCATTTAAGAGATTTAAGTTGATAAACCGTTGCCGATAAAAATAGAAACGTAATACTCAAAAAATACACGATGTCACGCGTATCTATAACACCGCGACTCATGCTTTTAAAATGAAAATCCATACCCAATGCAGCAAATAGCGAACTGTAATTTCCTAGAAGTGAAGCAATGCCATCAAATCCAAAATAGAAAAAGAAACAACAAAAAACGGCCACGATAAAAGCTACGATTTGATTGTCTGAAAGGGTAGAGGCAAAAATACCGATGGCAGTATAAGCTGCTATTAAAAACAACAATCCAAAATAAGATCCGAGGGTACTTCCAATGTCGATATTGCCTTGCGGATTGCCAAAATGCGAAATGGTAACAACATAAATTAGGGTAGGAACAATAGCCAAAACAATTAATATAAAAGCGCCTAAGAATTTCCCGTTTACGATGTCCCAATTGGAAAGAGGTTTGGTAAACAACAATTCGATAGTGCCTTGTTTTTTTTCATCAGAAAAACTGCGCATGGTTACCGCAGGAATTAAGAAAATTAGAATCCATGGGGACAATTTAAAAAACGGACCTAAATCGGCAAATCCTGAATTTAAGATGTTGAATTCGCCTTCAAAAACCCAAAGGAACAAGCCGTTGAGTAAAAGAAAAATAGCGATCACCAAATACCCAATGGGCGAACCAAAAAAGGATTTAATTTCGCGTAATAACAATGCTTTCATTTTTTTATTAAATGTTTATGTGTTTAAAAGGTTAAAAGTTCCTCCCATCTCCTAACTTCCATCTCCTAAATCAAAGTTACCAATCGATTCACACTCCATGCTTCAGGTTTGTCACTGAATAATGTTTTAGTATAACTCCAAACTTCATTAAATAGTATGGAGTTGCGATACTTTTCTAAGGCTGCTTCGTTTTCCCAATAACTGTAGGTAAAAAAGATACGTGAGTCATTTTTATCTTGATAGAGTTCTAGAAACTGATTTCCTTCAAAATTTCGAATGTGATATTTAACGGTTTCAAAATTGGCCAAAAAAGCAGCAATTTTGTCTTCGTGAAAACGCATTTTTACGATTCGTATGAACATGATTAATTTTTAAATTCGATGGTTATGGTGTCTCTAAATTTAATACCCAATAAAGTAGAAGCAGCCCCCACAGTTTTTGGATTACTCTTATAAATAGCAATTTCCAAAAAGCCATTTTCATTAAATAAGGCTAAAAAATCGCCTTCAAAATCTTTTAATTGTTTGTTTTCTGCAACTGGAAAATCGGAATAGTTTTTATGAATTCGGGTCAGTTTTTTGTTTTTTATCTGAATCTCAAATTTTCGATTGCGGGCTACTTCAATAAACTGTTTTTGCGATACATTGGTTACACAATTTCCAAAAGAGTCGATATAAATGATTTGTCCTTTGAGTGTTTTTAAGTCATTAGATACCGTTGTATTGACCGCATTTACAGGTTTTAAGTCGGTAATATCTTTTCCAATAACGTTCAATAATCCACCACGGGCAATATGGCAAGCCACGGTTACAAAAACATCTATATCACTAGCATTACTTTGCAAACGTTCGTGAATGTTAATGGCTACCATTTTTTGTGCTACTTTTTTTTGTAGCAAGGCATTTAGGATACCGTTATCGGCACAAATGAAAAAATGATCGTCCCATTGCAGCACTATGTGTTGTGCGTCGCCTACACGTTCGCTATCGACGCCAATGATATGAATGGTGCCTTTTGGAAAACTCGAATAGGCCGCTTCAATACAATAACTGGCCTCTAAGGTGTTGAATAAATCTATGGAATGCGAAATATCAATAAGTGTTGCCTCTTTGAGTTCAGACAGTATTTTTCCTTTCAAAGCGCCTACAAAATAGTCTTTGTGTCCAAAGTCGGTAGTTAACGTAATTATTGACATTTATTTGTTTATAACTTATTTTAAAAACAACAGCTGTTTTTACTAAATTTGATTGCAAAGCTACTATAAATTTAGCGCTTCAAAAATAATTAAAAAAACAACGCCTTTGAACGAAAGAGTCATAGAATTAATCGATATTGCACCAAAAGAATTTTGGGGAACGCAAGATGCTCATCTTGAAAGCATTAAGAAATATTATCCGAAGTTAAAAATTGTGGCTCGAGGAACAACCTTAAAAGCGTTTGGCGAGGCGGAAATTCTAGACGAATTTGAAACCCGTTTTAGACGATTGATGCAGCATTTTTCGCGCTACAATAGTATAGATGATAATGTGATTCTTCGGGTGCTGGAAACCACACACCAACACGATGAGGCACATCATATGAACGATCGTGATAAAATTTTAGTCCATGGGATAGGAGGTAAGCTGATTAAAGCCATGACACCCAACCAACAAAAATTGGTCGATACCATTTATAAAAACGATATGGTATTTGCCATTGGTCCGGCTGGTACAGGTAAAACTTATACGGGAGTGGCAATGGCAGTAAAAGCCTTAAAGGAAAAACAAGTCAAGCGCATTATATTAACACGTCCGGCTGTAGAAGCAGGTGAAAATTTAGGATTTTTACCGGGAGATATGAAAGAAAAATTAGATCCCTACATGCAGCCACTCTATGATGCTTTGCGCGATATGCTGCCTCCACAAACCCTAGAAGATTACATTTTAAAAGGGATTATACAAATTGCGCCTTTGGCTTTTATGCGGGGTCGTACGCTAGATAACGCCTTTGTTATTTTAGACGAAGCTCAAAATACCACGCATTCCCAAATGAAAATGTTTCTAACGCGTATGGGAAAAAATGCTAAATTTATGATTACGGGCGATCCCGGCCAGGTAGATTTACCAAGACGCACCATCTCTGGATTAAAAGAAGCCATTCTCATATTAAAAGATGTAGAAGGTGTTGGAATCATTTTTTTAGACGACAAAGACATCGTGCGTCACAGATTGGTCAAGAAAATTATTGATGCCTATAAAAGCATTGAAAATAACGATTAAATTATTCCTAAAAAGAGACACTAATATTAGTGTCTTTTTTTTACTTTTGCACCACACAACTAACAACACAACACATGAATACAATTACCACTACAAATTTTAATTTTCCAGGACAAAAATCGGTTTACAGAGGAAAAGTTAGAGAAGTGTACAACATTAATGATGACTTATTAGTGATGGTGGCAACCGATCGACTTTCGGCATTTGATGTGGTTTTGCCCAAAGGAATTCCGTATAAAGGACAAATTTTAAACCAAATTGCTACAAAATTCATGGAGTTAACTTCAGATATTGTTCCCAATTGGTTAGTGGCTACTCCCGATCCAAATGTTGCAGTAGGACATTTGTGTGAACCTTTTAAAGTCGAAATGGTTATTCGTGGTTATTTATCGGGGCATGCAGCACGTGAATATGCAGCGGGTAGAAGACTACTTTGCGGTGTGGAAATGCCAGAAGGATTAAAAGAAAACGATAAATTTCCAACACCCATCATTACCCCAACAACCAAAGCTGATAACGGTTCGCACGACGAAGATATTTCGCGTGAGGCTATTTTAGCTAATGGAATTGTAACGGAAGAAGATTATCTAATTTTAGAAAAATATACCCGAGCATTATACCAAAGAGGAACTGAAATTGCAGCGTCTCGCGGTTTAATCTTAGTGGATACGAAATACGAATTTGGAAAGACAAAAGACGGTCAAATCGTATTAATCGACGAAATCCATACACCAGATTCATCGCGTTATTTCTACGCACAAGGCTACAAAGAAAGACAAAACAACAATGAAGAACAAAAGCAATTGTCAAAAGAGTTCGTGCGCCGTTGGTTGATTGAAAACGGATTTCAAGGAAAAGAAGGGCAACAAATTCCAAACATGACAGATACGTATATCGAAACGGTTTCCGAGCGTTATATTGAATTGTTTGAGAATATTATTGGTGATTCTTTTGTAAAAGCGGATATTTCTAATATTCAAGAACGTATTGCGAAAAATGTATTACTATACTTAGAAAACAAATAATAGCAACTAGTTATTCAAGAAAAATCCCGAGTGTTAACTCGGGATTTTTTGTACTTGCTATATGATAGGATTTAGGTTTTAGATTATTGAATTTCTTTCCTAAAAGCATATATTCTAATTGATACTATTTTTTATTTTTTCCCGAATTGAACGTAAAGCGTTCGACCGGGCTCTCTGGTTTTTGATTTTTAGCAGCAGGTTTTCCTTTGCCAAAGGGTTTTTTAGGACCGGTTGTTTTGGGTGTAAACGGTTTTTTTGCTTCGCCTTTTTTATACGTTGGTTTCGCATCACCTTCTTTAGCGTACACTTCTTTTAAAGGTATTTTTGATGTTTTTACCTGTTGCAGCACTTCCATAGGTTGTTTCGGATCTTCTTTGGTACCACGCAAATAAATAACCAAACCGTTTAAGAAATTACGCAACAATTGGTCGCCACATTCCATAAAATTGGGATGATCTTCACTGCGAAAGACATTGCCTAATTCACCTTTTGAAACCCTAAAATTGACTAAGTTTAAGATTTCAATTATTTGATCGTCACGCAATTGCAAGGCTACACGCAACTTTTTAAAAACATCGTTATTGTTCATAGTAGTAAAGTAGGTACTTTAAAGGTACTTTTATAAATTAAAACAGCCAAAGATACGCTTTTGCGAATTCTTTTGCCCATAATTTTTCGTTATGTTTTCCCAGTCGTATAACCCGTTTCTTTGTCAAGTGTAAGCAGGAGCAACGTGTAGTGTTCAACAACGATGCCATGCGATCCATATCTGCTACCATGGTTTCGCTTTCACTGTCGCCACACATGAAATAGATTTTTGCCTTTAATGTTTTTATTTGTTCGGTGCGTGTAAAGACTTCGGGATTGATCCAAAATGCGGGGGAAAAAACCATGGCTTTGCCAAATACTTTTGGATAGGTAATGGTCGCATAATAGGAGAGTAATCCCCCTAGTGAACTGCCTCCAATTCCGGTATGGTAGCGACCGGTTTTTGTTCGGTAATTCGTGTCGATGTAAGGTTTGAGTTGGGAGACAATGAAGTCGAGGTAAAGTGTTCCATTACCACCGCCATATTGTTGGTTTTTATATGGTGTTAGTTCGTCTGTGCGTTTTTCATTACCGTGAGCGATTCCTACTACAATGGTTTCTGCTTTTAAACTGTCAAGAGTTTCATCAATGTGCCATTCTCCAGCATAGGATGTCGCTGCATCAAATAAATTTTGGCCATCGTGCAAATACAATACCGGATATTTTTTGGTGGTTTGCGCATAATTTTCAGGCAAATATAGCCAGATTTTTTTGGTGGTTTGGAGTTGTGGGGCTTCTAAAAGAAAGGTGGTTACATTTTTTTGTGCCCAAAGGCTACTAACAGCTGTTGAAAAAAAGAGCAAAAAAAAGAGGAATTGTTTTTTCATTTTTTATATTTGATAGACCAATTGTGTCATAAAAATACTATTTTGATGGAGACTTACCAAGAAAAAATCAGTTTGTTACAAGAAATGATAGACTTTGCGCTTGTTGATGGCGCATTGCACGATAGAGAGTATGATTTTTTAGAAATCGTTGCTCAAGAACTGCAAATTGACAAAGCTACATTCCTTAAGCTATTTGCCAATCGCGGACAAAGTAAGGTCATCAAAGATGAATTCAATAGAATATGTCAATTTTATCGATTGGCTTTATTGATGCATAGTGATGGGGTACTCCACGAAAGAGAACAAGTGAAAATTAATGAATTGGGCATCAACATGGGATTGAATCCCTATGCCATGAAACGCATATTACACTTGATGAAAACTTCGCCCAATCAAATGGTTTCGGCAGAAGTATTGTTGGCTATTTTTAGCGAGCAGCACAATTAATTTCCAAACTGCGATTCGTTTTCTTTGATGTAAGCAACAATTAAACTCACAACATCTTCTTCACTTTCATTGGTAAAGAAAATTTCGTCCAAATCTTCCCAACCCGACAGTACTTCTTCATCTGCTTTTGCAATTAATGCTTGGCGTTCGGTTAAATCTGTAGTGTATTTTTTTGGAAAAATCTTTACTGCATTTGCGATAATTTCGGCAGTTTTAGGAGCTTTTATTTCTTGATATGAGGTAATGATTTCCTCTACAAAGTTTCCGGCTTCCGAAGTAAAAAAGAGTTGAAATCCACCGTCTCCCATAGCTCCTTCAAAAATATCGATGAATACAAATACTTGTTCTTCATCCGTAAGTTCAGAGAAATCTTCTGTAGCTTCTTTCTTTTCCCAAATTAATGTGCCAATCGCTTCAATAATGGCTACTTCGTCTTCAAGTCGTAATATGTTGTTAATCGTTTTCATTCGTTTTTTCTTTAAATTATTTTTATTATCACAGTAGTCTAAATTCACGTAACCAAGAGCCTCTTAACAGCAATACTCTTAACTCCCAACTTATAACTTATCTTGTAATGCTTTGATTTCGTCTCGTAATTTTGCGGCTTGCATAAAGTCCAATTCTTTGGCCGCTTTTTCCATTTGTTTTCGGTATTCTCGTATTTTTTTCTCGATTTCGGGTTTGGATAAATATAAGCTTTCGGGCTCAGCTGCTTTTAAGGCTTCCTTTTCATAATATCCAGTAGAGACGGAATTACCACTTAAAGCACTGCCCAAACTTTTATTCAAGGCTTTGGGTTCCAAGTTGTTTTCGGTATTGTACCGAATTTGTTTTTCACGTCGATACGTAGTTTCGTCTATTGTTTTTTGCATGGAAGCCGTGATTTTATCGGCATACATGATTGCCTTTCCGTTGACGTTTCGCGCGGCTCTTCCTACCGTTTGTGTCAGCGAGCGATGGCTGCGTAAAAAACCTTCTTTATCAGCATCCAAAATTGCGACTAACGAAACTTCGGGTAAATCCAAACCTTCGCGTAATAAATTTACTCCAATTAAAACGTCAAAAATGCCTTTTCGTAAATCTTGCATGATTTCCACCCGTTCGAGTGTATCAACATCAGAATGAATATAGCGACAACGAATGGCGACTTTTGCCAAATATTTGGCCAATTCTTCTGCCATACGTTTGGTTAAAGTGGTCACTAAAACCCGTTCGTCTGCCTCGCAACGCAATTGAATCTCTTCGATTAAATCGTCAATTTGATTGCCGTTCGGGCGCACTTCGATAATTGGATCTAATAATCCTGTTGGGCGAATGACTTGTTCCACATAAACCCCTTCGGTTTTTTGTAATTCATAATCGGCGGGTGTAGCCGATACATAAATGACTTGGTTTTGTAGCCCTTCAAATTCTTCAAACTTTAACGGTCTATTGTCCATGGCTGCCGGTAATCGAAAACCGTATTCGACCAAATTTTCTTTCCGACTGCGATCGCCACCATACATGGCATGTACTTGGGATATTGTGACGTGACTTTCATCGACAACCATTAAATAATCATCTGGGAAATAATCTAACAAACAGAACGGACGTGTGCCGGGTTCTCTGCCGTCAAGATAACGCGAATAGTTTTCAATTCCGGAACAGTAACCCAATTCGCGAATCATTTCCAAATCAAAATTGGTGCGTTCTTCCAAGCGTTTGGCTTCTAAATGTTTGCCGATTTCTTTGAAATAATCGACTTGTTTTACCAAATCTTGTTGGATTTCCCAAATCGCATTTTGTAGGACATCGGGTGAGGTCACAAACATATTTGCCGGGTAAATGGTCAGTTTTTCATAGCGTTCAATCACTTGAGCGGTGCGGGCATCAAACGCTTCAATCTCTTCGATTTCATCTCCAAAAAAGTGAACGCGAAATGGTTCATCGCCGTAGCTTGGAAAAATCTCGAGGATATCTCCTTTGATACGGAAATTTCCGGGAGTAAATTCGGCTTCTGTACGCGAATACAAACTTTGTACCAAGCTGTGCAATACTTTTGTACGCGAAATAATTTGTCCGGTTTCTAAATTGATGACGTTTTTCTGAAATTCGACCGGATTTCCAATCCCATACAAACAAGAAACGGATGAAATTACAATAATATCTCTTCGTCCGGAAAGTAGTGCTGAAGTAGTACTTAGTCGTAATTTTTCGAGTTCTTCGTTGATCGATAAGTCTTTTTCAATATAGGTCCCTGTAACAGGAATAAAGGCTTCTGGTTGGTAGTAATCATAATACGAAACAAAATATTGTACCGAATTATTCGGAAAAAATTGTTTGAATTCAGAATACAGCTGAGCTGCTAATGTTTTGTTGTGTGCTAAAACTAAGGTTGGTTTTTGTACTTCTTGTACTACGTTTGCTACGGTAAATGTTTTTCCAGAACCGGTAACTCCTAATAAAGTTTGGTATTTTTCGCCATTGCTGATGCCTTTTGAAAGTTTTTCAATAGCTTGTGGTTGGTCACCAGTAGGTTTATATTCAGAGACGACTTGGAATTTCATGAAGCGTTACGCAAAGTTTGAAAAGGTGTAAAGGTACAAAGTTAGGTTTTATTCGTTAGAAAAACGCCATTCCTTTTGTTGCTTTTCGCTAAGAAAGGTCCAAGCCACAAACCGACTTCTTTTTTGGCCTTGTGCCATTTCAATCGTTTTTATCGTCACAGCTCCTACTTTATTGAGGGTTCTGTAAATGGTTTTTAAATTGTCTTTTTTAGAAACTAATGTAGTAAACCAAAAACATTGAAAGGGATATTTGACACTTTCGTAAATCATCTGTGTGATGAATCCGATTTCGCCACCAACACACCATAATTCAGCATCATGTCCGCCAAAATTTAATTTTTTTTCGGCCGACTTCAATTGGTTTACTTTTCTTGAATTTGCCTTTGAAGCTGCTGATGCGGAGGCATGAAACGGCGGATTACAAAGCGTAAAACTAAATTTATCCTCGGGTAAAATGATGTTTTTAAAAATATATCGCGGTTCGGTTTGTAATTGCAAACTGATGGCTTCGCTTATTTGGGGATTTTGTGCAATTATTTTTTTACAATTTTGAAGTGCATTTTCGTCTATGTCAACCCCTACAAAGCTCCAATCATAACTCGAAAGACCAAGTATTGGATAAATGCAATTGGCACCCACACCAATGTCTAAACCTACGATATGTTCTCCTCTTGGGAGTATTCCTTCATTGGATTCGGTTAGTAAATCGGCCAAATAGTGAATATAATCGGCTCTTCCTGGAATAGGGGGGCATAAATAATTGGGGGGTAGGTCCCAATTGTCAATTCCATATTCTGAAAGGAGTAAGGCTTTGTTCAAAGTTTTTACAGCTTCAGCGTTACTAAAATCGATCGTGGTGTCGTTTGTTATAGCATTGGTAACCACATGAGCTTCTAACTCGTGTAAGACCGCGGTTAGTTTCTGAAAATCATATCTAAATCGATGTGGATTTCTAGGATGCAGATTGCTTTTTTCGCTGGGAACAGTTTTGCTTTTCATGAAAATAATTCGCTAGCCAAATGTAGTATTTTTTGCAGAGGTGTACAAGGTAATTAGGGAGTTAATCCCAACATTCCATAAGTAATAAATCCCCTGATTCATGTGTAATGGTAACAATACCATCGGTGAGCACGTGATTACTTGTTCCTGTTCGATACCCCAATTCTAGAGTTTCATTGTGGAGTGGATACATCAGATTTTGCGTGCTAATGCCGTTTACTTTTCCCACAGGAATCAATGATAATGTAGTGTTTGCGGTGTACCATTTGTCAAATCTTTTAGGGAGTAAAAACACTTTTGAGTGATCGTCTAAGACAACAATCTTGAGTTGGTTACGATATTGAACAATTGTCGTCATATTAGTCAATGTGTGATCCGCACGTTTGCCTGAAGCCCAAATGACATTAACCGCTTTATGTCCTTTTTCGATGAGGTACTCAAACGCTTTTTCTATATCGGTTTTGTCTTGATTTGGTACATGAATGATTTCCAAAGGAAATTGTTCTTCTAAATAATGTTGTGGATTGAAATCTCTGTCAAAATCACCCAAAACAACATCTACTTTTATGCCCAAAGCCGCTACACGATCGATAGCCGAATCCAGTGCAATTATTCGGGGCGACCATTCCAATAATTGCCCCATTAGTTCCTGACTACAAGCTGCTCCATTGGCAATGATTAATGCTGGTTCTTGATCGTCGCGAACAATGTGATGAGAGGACATGGTCTTGGGTTTAAGCTATTGAATGATATAGGTTTGTTGGTCGTTTTCTGAAACACTAAAAAAGCCCAATGCAAAGTTATTAAAATTTGTTTGGTTGATAATGTTTCCTCTCACTGTTGCTGGTGGTGTTTGAAACGGACTCCCGCTATTAGTTCCTGCAACACTCAAAAGAATATTTAAATAATTATAATAGCGTTGGGAAATGCCGTGTAAAGTAAATTGGATTTCATCTCCAATTTTCAATCGATCACTAGCATACAACCCGAATATTTGATTGCCTTGAAAAAAAGCATCATCAATTACATCATATTCAGGCATAACACTGTAAGGTGTATAAAATTGAATCAAGTAGAAATTGGGAGTGTTTTCAGGGTCTTGAAATAAAAATTTAACTTCAATTTCATTACCTGTTAAACCGGCATTATCGTTTTGCTCTACCGAGTCAATTTGAGGTACTGCCACTAATTGTTCGGTTGCCGTATAGGTTTGTTCTTGATAGATTACGGTTAATACATACGTTTGTCCAATCTCAGGAATAAAATTAGAACAAACATAATTTCCGGTTCCTGGAGTTTCTATAAAATCAAATCGTACAGTATTTTCGTTGGTAACAAAGACAATTGCCCCTGATGCTGGTGGTACTTCTGTAGCGTAGAAATCGGTAGTGGTGGTTAAGGTTATAGTTTGTTGGTTTCCAGTTGTGCCTTTTTTCCATTTAAGTGCGGCATCAATTACTAATTTTGCTGGAGCTGTATCTAAATCTACCTCAATAACATCTTCGCATGAGCTAAAAAATACGATAGATAATAAACATATTATTTGAAAAGTGGCTTTCATGAGATTAAAATTTAAAGTTATAGGTTACACTGGGTACCATTCCAAAAATAGACAAACGAACCGCCTCGTTGTTTCCAGAATCTTGATTTTGTCTAAAGCTAATTGAGGCAGCATTTTTACGACTGTATACATTGTAAATTCCAAAGACCCATTCGCCTTGCCAGTTTCGGTTTTTATTTTTATTAGGAAGTAAAGAAGCAGAAATATCCAAACGGTGATAGGTTGGTAGTCGGTTTTCATTACGCAATCCATATGTAGGAATAGTAATGCCTTGGTATTGGTATTGCCCGTTAGGATAGGTTACGGGTTGTCCTGATTGCAAGGTAAAAATACCGCTAAAACTCCATTTTTCATTCCATTTGTACATGCCAGTTACTGATAAGTTATGCAATTTATCCCAACCTGTTTTGTACCAAGCACCATTGTTAATTCCAGATTCTAAAGAAGTTCTGCCTGGAGTTTGTTGTTCTGAGCGCGAAACGGTGTACGAAAGCCATCCGTTAAATTTACCTTCATTTTTTCGAACCAAAACTTCCAAACCATACGCTCTAGCATTTCCATTTAAAACCACTTGTTCGATCGCATTATTGGCAATTAAATCGGCACCATCAATGTAATCCAATCGGTTTTTTATTTTTTTATAAAAGGATTCAATTTCTAGGCTGTATTTTCCATCTTTGAGTTCGGCAAAATACCCTACAGCCATTTGATCAAGTATTTGAGGTTTTAAAAAATTATCACTAGGTGCCCAAACATCCAAAGGGGTAGGTGACTGCGTATTCGAAATTAGATGTAGGTATTGAGACATTCTGTTGTAGCTCACTTTTATGGATTGGTTGTCGTTTAATAGATAAGCGATGGCTATTCTAGGTTCTAGATTATTGAATTTTGCTATAGTTTCGTTCGATCCATAGTAAACGCTTCCGGTTGGAGTTGCTTTTTCGTAGATCTGCTGTTCCGAATTAAAAACGACGGCTTGATTGTTTGCATACGTATTTATTGTTTGTTGGCCCAAGCGGTAAAAAAGACTGTAGCGCACCCCATAATTGATCGATAATTTATCAGAAAGTTGTTGTTCTACATCGAAATAAATGGCAGGTTCAAAAGCATATTTTTTATCCAATTGATCCGGATTGATACCTGAAGTTGCATTTGAAGGCACTATTTTTCCGGGATTAAAATCATAATAAATGGCATTGGCTCCATAAAACAATTTGGTTTGATCACTAAGATAGTGTTTTAAGTCGTATTTAAAATTGTAATTTTTAATACCACTATCCCAATTAAATCCAACAAAGTCCAAGGTTAATCCATAATAATAATCGCTATAAATCAGTGAGGTATTTGAAAAAAGCTTATCAGAAAATAAATGATTCCAACGTAAATTGAAAACGGTATTTCCGTAGGTATTTATGAAGTTGTTGTTTAAGCTAAATACATCCCGTCCAAAATAACCTGAAAGATATAGGTTGTTGTTTTCGTTTAGTTTGTAACTTAATTTGGTGTTCAAATCATAAAAATATGCCGAATTTTTATTGTCGGTTAATCTCAGAAATAAATGCGCATAGGAACTACGACCCGCAATTAAAAACGAACCTTTGTCTTTCACTAGAGGACCTTCTGCCATTAATCGGCTAGAGATGAGTCCAATGCCACCCGTTAAATTGAACGTTTTGCTATTTCCTTCTTTCTGATATATATCGAGAACTGAGGCTACTCTTCCGCCAAAACGGGCCGGAATGCCTCCTTTGTATAATTTCAAATCCTTGATGGCATCGGCATTAAAGATTGAAAAGAATCCAAATAAGTGTGAGGAATTAAAAACAGTAGCTTCGTCGATTAAGATGAGATTTTGATCGGCAGCACCTCCACGAACATTAAATCCAGATTGACCTTCACCTGCATTGGTAACACCCGGTAGCGTGGTAATGGATTTTAATATGTCGATTTCGCCTAAAATAGCAGGCATTTTTTTAATAGTACTTAATGCTATTTTATTGACACTCATTTCAGGCTTATGAATGTTCATGCGATACGGATTCTTGGATACCACTACGGCAGCAAGTTCTTTAGCATTGGCTATAATTTCAATTGTAATTTTGCTATTCTCTAACAATGAAATTTTTGTAGTCTTGGTTTCGTATCCAATTGTACTGGCTTGAATTTCATAAGAACCTGGTGGAACCGTTAGTGAAAAAAAACCATATTCATTGGTAAAAGTGCTTATTTTTAATACTGGAATTTCTACCAATACACCGATTAGTGTTTCATTATTATTGCTGTCGATGACCTTTCCACTTAAGGTAACTTTATCTTGAGAAAATCCCAAAATGCTAAAGAAGGTAATCCATAAAACGAGCAGTCGCTTTTTCATAAAGTGGGTATGAATGTTAGACTACAAATTTGGTAATTATAGTTGGCAAATCTTTTAAAACTTATGTTAATTTATTGTTTAAAACTCAATTTATAGTTTAATTTTACATTTTAAAGGATTTATTGCTTATGATTTTTAAAATGCTACTTCCTGTTTGCTTGTTTGTTTCTGTGTTGGGATGGGCACAAAAAGATACTCCTTTTAAAGCGCCTAAGTTTAAATTAAACTGGGATGTTCCTGTTAAGAGTGAAACCAAGTCAAATACTCTTTCTTTGCCTTTTAAAAGTATTTTAGACAAAGATGATTCGTATTTAAAAAGGTATTCCATTTTAAAGAAAGACAAAGGTCAAGAAAGTGTCTTGGTTGAAAAAACGCCTTTTAAAAATCCCGGTGAGGACTTAAAAAACAAGTTAAACAATCAAGATAAGGCCATACAACCCGAATACAGAAGCAATCAATTTTTGGGGGAGTTTAAAACCAAAGCCAAGTATGTAAAAATAGTTTGCAGAGATCATGAATATCCGGATGGTGATCGTGTTAGGTTGCTGTTAAACGATCGGACGATTATTCATGAAATACTATTGGAGGCAACTGTTAAAGAATACTATATTGACATTACTAATGGATTTAATAAATTAGATTTTGAAGCATTAAATCAGGGAACATCTGGACCCAATACGGCTGCATTTAGTGTGTTTGATGATTCGGGAAATTTAATTACTTCTAATGAATGGAATCTAACCACAGGAATAAAAGCTACTATTGTAGTGGTAAAAGAAGAAGATAAATAACAGCTATAAAAAAAGCGCTCCAATTGGAGCGCTTTTTTTATAAAGAGTCATAGCGATTAGGCTAATTTCTGATCTAAATTTACTTTTAAAGTCTGAAGGAAATCTTCGGTAGTTAAATAATCAGTATCGGTTAAACCTTCTGGTTTTAGTAACATGGCTAAATCTTTAGTCATTTTTCCACTTTCAACCGTTTCAATACACACTTGTTCTAATTTATTACAGAAATCAATTAATTCTTGATTGCCGTCTAATTTACCTCTATGTTCTAAACCTCTTGTCCAAGCAAAAATGGATGCTATTGGGTTAGTAGATGTTTTCTTGCCTTGTTGGTGTTGGCGGTAGTGACGGGTTACAGTTCCGTGAGCCGCTTCAGCCTCTACAGTTTTTCCATCTGGAGTAACCAATACAGAGGTCATAAGACCTAACGAACCAAATCCTTGTGCAACGGTATCCGATTGAACATCACCGTCGTAGTTTTTACAAGCCCATACAAATCCTCCGTTCCATTTCATACAAGAAGCAACCATATCGTCAATTAAACGATGCTCATAGATAATTCCATTCGCGTCAAATTTAGCTTTATAATGTTGTTGAAATACTTCTTCAAAAATATCTTTGAATCTTCCATCATACGCTTTCAAAATGGTGTTTTTTGTAGAAAGGTATAAAGGCCACTTTTTAGTTAAAGCCATTTGGAATGAAGAATGTGCAAAGCCATAAATACTTTCATCGGTATTGTACATAGACATTGCTACACCATCACCTTTAAAATCATAGACATTCCAAGTAGTGGTTTCACCAGCTTCATTGGTAAAGGACATGGTTAACGTTCCTTTTCCTTTGATCACTTTATCAGTTGCTTTGTATTGATCTCCAAATGCATGGCGACCAATAACGATAGGTTTTGTCCATCCTTGAACATAACGTGGTACATTGCTCATAATGATTGGTTCGCGGAAAACGGTTCCACCTACGATATTACGAATCGTTCCATTAGGTGATTTCCACATTTCAGAAAGTCCAAATTCTTTTACGCGTTCTTCATCTGGAGTAATGGTAGCACATTTAATACCAACATTGTATTTTTTAATGGCTTCAGCAGAATCAATTGTGATCTGATCTTTAGTTGCTTCTCTGCTTTCGATACCTAAATCATAGTATTTGATATCTAAATCTAAATAAGGAAGAATTAATTGTTCTTTAATAAAGCTCCAAATAATTCGAGTCATTTCATCGCCATCCAATTCTACAACCGGATTGGCTACTTTAATTTTTACCATATTGTTAGGTTTGTTTTTGTCTCGTGCCAAGAATTCAGCTACGCGACACGTATTATTCTGTTTGTTAAAATGCGGTCACAAAGATAATAAATTCACTTCAATTGCTGGCAATACCCATACGAAATCGTTTGAATTATTAATTTGATATTTTTTAATCTTAATAATGATAATTTGATAGAAATAGACGAGCTATTTTATTAGAACTTTAAATTTATAGCGGGTAACAACTTACTGCTTACTTCACCAAATCCAACTCTAACTTTGTCGTTTTGACAAAATCCTCTAATAATCACTGTGTCATTATCATTGATGAATTTACGTTCGCTACCATCTTTCATTAGAATCGGTTTTTGTCCACCCCAAGTCAACTCTAGCATGGAGCCAAATGAATCTTCAGTGGGTCCTGAAATGGTGCCACTTCCCATCATATCTCCCGAATTTACTCTACAGCCATTGATTGTGTGGTGTGCCAATTGCTGTGCCATAGACCAATACATGTATTTGAAATTAGAACGTGATACAATAGTTTCCTCGGATATTTCGGGTTTAATAGCAACTTCCAGATTAATATCAAAGGCTTTTTCACCTTTTTGTTGAAGATATGGTAATGGTGTTGGTACTTGCTCAGGACCTTTAACTCTAAAAGGTTTCAAGGCATCCATAGTAACAATCCATGGAGATATAGAAGATGCAAAGTTTTTGGCTAAGAATGGGCCTAAAGGTACATATTCCCATTTTTGGATATCGCGTGCACTCCAGTCGTTAAATAAAACCATTCCGAAAATATGATCTTCCGCTTCCTCTACTGGAATTGGTTCACCCATTAAATTGGCATCGGTAGTGATAAATGCGGTTTCTAATTCAAAGTCTACTAATCGAGACGGACCAAATACCGGGGTTGACTCGCCATTTGGCAATGTTTGTCCGTAAGGTCTGTGTACTGGAATTCCAGAAGGCACTATGGTAGAACTTCTACCGTGGTAGCCTACAGGTATGTGTAGCCAGTTGGGCAACAATGCATTTTCAGGATCGCGAAACATTTTGCCTACGTTCGTAGCGTGTTCTTTAGAACTGTAAAAATCGGTATAATCTCCAATTTGAACGGGCAATAACATTTCAATATCGTCCACTCTGAAGATGATGATATCACGATGTGATTTGTTGTCTCTCAGCTTTGGATTATTTTCATCGAAAAGTTCGGCCAATCTATTGCGCACCAAACGCCATGTTTTTTTACCGTCGGAGATAAAATCATTTAAGGTGTCTTGCATGAACATATCGTCTGTCAATTCAATACCTTCAAAATATCCGAGTTGTTGTAAAGCACCCATATCAATGGCGCAGTTTCCAATACGCGTGCCTATGGTAATTACATCTTCTTTAGTAATGAATACACCAAATGGTATGTTTTGTATCGGGAAATCACTATTTTCAGGAACAGCAATCCATGATTTTCTGTTCGGATCATTGGCAATATTTGGCATATTTTTATTGTTAGTTTGTTGTTGAAAAATTATGAATCAAATATAAAATTATCTCACAATCTAACAAACCTTTTTCGTAATTTTGACCTAATTTTAACGAAATAACTTTCACAATGCAACGCGACGAACAAATTTTTGACCTTATTCTAGACGAACAGGAGAGACAAATTCATGGAATTGAATTAATTGCTTCCGAAAACTTTGTCAGTGACCAAGTAATGGAAGCTGCAGGTTCTTGTTTAACCAATAAATATGCCGAAGGCTACCCTGGTAAAAGATACTATGGTGGATGTGAAGTGGTAGATATTGTGGAGCAAATTGCTATCGATAGAGCAAAAGCTTTATTTGGTGCCGATTATGTAAATGTACAACCGCATTCAGGTTCTCAAGCCAATACGGCTGTTTTTGCAGCATGTTTGAAACCAGGTGATACCATTCTAGGATTTGATTTGGCTCATGGTGGACACTTGACGCACGGTTCTCCGGTAAATTTTTCGGGTAAATTATACAATCCCGTTTTTTATGGTGTTGAGGAAGAAACAGGGGTTTTGAACTATGATAAAATTCAAGAAATTGCTTTGGCCAACAAACCCAAAATGATTATTGCGGGTGCTTCTGCGTATTCTAGAGATATGGATTTTAAACGTTTCCGTGAAATTGCAGATAGTGTAGGGGCTTTATTATTAGCCGACATTTCGCATCCAGCGGGATTGATCGCGAAAGGATTGTTAAATGATCCTATTCCGCATTGTCATATTGTAACCACTACGACCCATAAAACATTACGCGGACCTAGAGGAGGGATGATCATGATGGGTAAAGACTTTGAAAATCCATGGGGATTGACAACACCAAAAGGGGAAATCAGAATGATGTCGCATATTTTGGATATGTCAGTTTTTCCTGGAAACCAAGGCGGACCGTTGATGCATATTATTGCGGCTAAAGCAGTGGCATTTGGAGAATGTTTGACCGATGAGTTTTTCCGTTATGCGATGCAAGTTAAAAGCAATGCGCAAGCAATGGCAGTAGCTTTTAATAAAAGAGGATATAAATTAATCTCCGGAGGCACTGATAATCACATGATGTTGATCGATTTGCGCAACAAAAACATTTCGGGTAAAGACGCTGAAAATGCTTTAGTGAAAGCAGAAATTACAGTTAATAAGAACATGGTTCCTTTTGATGACAAATCGCCTTTTATAACTTCTGGAATTCGTGTCGGAACTCCTGCGATTACGACTCGTGGTTTAGTAGAAGAGGATATGGAAACAGTTGTTGCTTTAATTGATAAAGTATTGATGAATTTTACCGATGAAACAGTACTAGAACAAGTAGCAGAAGAAGTAAATGAGTTAATGGGCGAACGCGCTATGTTTGTGTTTTAAATCGACGTTACTTTATAATAAAGAAAAGCAGTGTGTAGACACTGCTTTTTTTTGAGACAATGATAACCCCAAAAAAAAATCCCGCAATTGCGGGATTTTTATACTTGAGAAAGTGGATACTAGTTTTTGTATCTTCTTTCTTTGATTTTTGCTTTTTTACCAGTAAGTTCTCTAAAGTAGTAGATACGAGCTCTACGCACTTTACCTCTTTGGTTCACTTCAATTTTTTGTAATGCAGGTAAGTTTACTGGAAAAATACGCTCTACTCCAACTGCTCCTGACATTTTACGAATTGTAAAAGTTTCAGTAGCTCCAGTTCCTCTTCTTTGGATTACAACTCCTTTAAAGAACTGTGTTCTTGTTTTTTCACCCTCTTTAATTTCATAGTACACTGTGATTGTATCACCGGCACCAAATTCTGGGAAATCTTTTCTGGTTACAAATTCGTTATTAACGAAATCAACTAAATTTGACATAGTTTAATAAATAAAATAAATTTGATTCAAAGCAACATACACGTCTATCGCCAGAGGTTGATTCAAAGTGGCTGCAAAAGTATAAAAAAAAATTGGATAAACAAATTTGAAGTTCTAAAATAGTTGAAAATCGGATTTTCAGATAATGGATTTTCAGATTTTAAGACAATGGATTTTCTGAATATCAGAACATCAGAACATCTCAGAGCATCAGAAAATCAAAATTAATTAATCATTTTCCAATAAATCGGGTCTTCTGTTTTTTGTGTGTTCGTAGGCCCTATCTTCGCGCCATTTTTCAATTTTTGGAAAATTACCACTTAACAATATTTCAGGGACTTTCCATCCGTTATAATCGGCTGGACGTGTATATATAGGTGGCGACAATAGATTGTCTTGAAAACTATCCGTTAATGCTGAGGTTTCATCGCTTAAGACACCTGGAATCAATCGAATGATCGCATCACAAAATACAATAGCACCAATTTCTCCGCCACTTAATACATAATCGCCTATTGAAATTTCACGGGTTATGTGCATGTCACGCACCCGTTGATCCACTCCTTTATAATGACCACACAATATTAATATATTCTCATACATCGAAATGGAATTGGCCATTTTTTGGTTCATGGTTTCTCCATCTGGGGTCATGTATATGATTTCGTCGTAATTCCTTTCGGTTTTAAGTTTAGAAATGCACGCATCAATAGGTTGTACCGTCATCACCATGCCAGCACCACCTCCAAATTGATAATCATCAACGCTTTTTTGTTTGTTTGTGGTATAGTCTCTTAAATTATGAAAATGAACTTCTACCAGCTCTTTTTCAATGGCACGTTTCATAATAGAAGCTTCGAATGGGCTTCGCATTAATTCGGGTAATACTGTGATAATATCGATTCGCATGAGGCAAAGATAGTAGATTATTTTTTAGTGGCCGATAGGGAATACACCATTGGAATTTTATTTTCTAGATGCTTGATGCGATATTTTTGAGGTGCAAATTCTTCGGTTTCATTGAAACAATTATACGGTGAATAATCATATTCGTTAAAACAATTCAATTCTAATCCATTCGAAATCAATGCGTTTATGAGTTCTGATGTTGGGTGATTCCAAGTGATTGTTTGGTTGGCAATTTCTGCTTCTCGATCGGCATAAGTACCAGATTCATCTTCTATAATGGCTTCGGTATTGAAATAATGGTATAAAACGCTTTTAAAATCGTTGTCAAACATCCAAACGACGGGGTGAAAATCAGCCATGATGAATTGGCCACCCGGGCGCAATACCTTCGAAATCACCTCTGCCCATTTGTTCAAATCGGGAAACCAGCCTATGGAACCATAACTGGTAAACACAAGGTCAAATTTTTCGTGGATAAAATTTGGAGTGTCATAAATGTCACAACATACAAATTGAGCCTTCAAATGTAACGTTTGTGAAAGTACTTTGGCTTTTTCAATCGCTTTTTCTGAAAAGTCTACTCCGGTTACTTCGGCTCCCATTCTGGAAAGCGAGAGCGTATCTTGCCCAAAATGGCATTGAAGATGCAGTATTTTTTTACCGGTAACGTCACCTAATAATTCTAAT
>NZ_JBILKB010000027.1:0-23909 GCF_044376915.1 Flavobacterium sp. | reverse complement strand
TAAAAAAATACTATGCTTTTTTGCTCCCGGTTGTGAACATTGTCAAGAAACAGCCAAAGAATTGACCGAAATGAAACGAAAAGATAAAAATTTTCCAGCCGTTTCGATAATTTTTATGGATGAAGAAGCCGACAAAATACCCGAATTTTTCAACGTAGCTGGAACAAAATACCCTTACCAAGTAGTAGACATTATCAGTTTTTGGAGTCTTATTGGAAATACAAGAGATACCCCTGGCGTAAAATATCTTTGGAACGGAAATGAAATCCTATTTTATGACGGTATCAATACTAATAAATTCAATGGATTAGAACTAAAGAAATTCGTAAAAAAGAAGTATACTGAACTAAAAAAATAAGTCATGTTAAAAAAAATAATTATGGCAACAACTTGCCTTGTGAGTCTATTCGGTTGTGCACAAAAAGAAGCAACCGCATTTAATAAAGAAGGACTAGAAAATGTAATGGTATCTACCACCAACCAACCCTTATCTTTTGCAGAAATACTGAAAAAATACCAAGGAAAAACAATCGTAATTGACGTTTGGGCTTCTTGGTGTCCCGATTGCATCAAAGGAATGGCTAAAGTAAAATCCCTTCAAGAGCACTATCCAGATGCTGTTTACCTATTCATATCTATGGATAAAACCTACGACGCTTGGTTAAAAGGAATTGAAAAATATGACGTGAAAGGAGAGCATTATTTAACCGCCGATGGTATGAAAGGGGTATTTGGAAAATCAATCGATTTGGACTGGATTCCTAGATATATGGTCGTTGACAAAACAGGAAAAATAGCACTTTACAAAGTCATCGAAGCCGATGATGAAAAATTAATTAAAACTTTAGAATCGTTAAAATAATGAGAAAAAATATTGTAGCTGGAAACTGGAAAATGCACAAAACCCAGAAAGAAACTGTAGCTTTATTAGAAGAAATTATTGCCCAACAAACCAATACGAATGCAGAACTAATTGTTGCTCCAACCTTTGTAAATTTAGCAAAAGCTGTAGAAATTACGCAAGGTAAAGGAATAACTGTTGCCGCTCAAAACATGCACCAAGCAGAAGGTGGCGCGTTCACTGGCGAAATTGCAGCAAGTATGTTAACTGACATCGGAGTAAACACGGTGATTTTAGGACACAGCGAAAGACGTGCCTATTTTCATGAATCGGATGCATTATTAGCGAGCAAAGTTGATACCGCACTTAAGCATGACATGCGTGTGATTTTTTGCTTTGGTGAAGAATTAAAAGACCGCCAAAACGATAATCATTTCAATGTTGTAGAATACCAATTACGCGATGGATTATTTCATATAGACAAGAAAGATTGGACTAATATTGTATTAGCATACGAACCCGTTTGGGCTATTGGAACGGGTGAAACCGCTTCTCCAGATCAAGCACAAGAAATGCATAAATTCATCAGAACTTTGGTCGAAAAAGTATACGGATTTGATATTGCCGATGCGCTTACTATTTTATATGGTGGCAGTGTAAAACCCGAAAATGCCAAAGAAATATTTTCAAAACCCGATGTTGACGGTGGATTGATTGGTGGCGCAGCCTTAAAAGCAGCTGACTTTATAGCTATAGCTAAAGGATTTTGATTTTCAGATTATTCGATTTTCGGATTATAGAACAAGGGAGAAACTGATTTTTAATTTTCATTAATTTATTCAGTCTGTATCCAAAATAATTCCAAAAAAAAGCTCCGATGGTATCGGAGCTTTTTTTTATTATTGATTCATCGAAATTAAAAATTCTTCGTTATTTCGGGTTTTCTTAAATCGGTCGTGAATAAAATCCATGGCTTCTATAGGGTTCATATCAGCAAGATATTTACGCATGATCCACATTCTATGAATGGTATTTTCGTCTAACAATAAGTCATCACGACGCGTACTTGAAGAAACCAAGTCGATCGCTGGAAAAATACGTTTGTTCGCAATTCTTCTGTCCAATTGCAACTCCATATTACCTGTTCCTTTGAATTCTTCAAAGATAACTTCGTCCATTTTTGAACCGGTTTCCGTTAATGCTGTTGCGATGATACTTAACGAACCACCGTTTTCTACATTACGAGCCGCTCCAAAGAAACGTTTTGGCTTTTGCAACGCATTCGCATCTACACCACCACTCAATACTTTTCCTGAAGCTGGTTGCACCGTATTGTAAGCTCTAGCCAAACGAGTGATTGAGTCTAACAATATAACAACATCGTGTCCGCACTCTACCAAACGTTTTGCTTTTTCTAAAACAATATTGGCAATCTTAACATGCTCTTGTGGTTCTCTGTCAAAAGTAGAAGCAATCACTTCTCCTCTTACACTGCGCTGCATGTCGGTAACCTCTTCAGGGCGTTCATCAATAAGTAATACAATTAAATATACTTCGGGATGGTTGGCTGCAATAGCATTCGCTACATCTTTTAACAACATGGTTTTACCCGTTTTTGGTTGGGCCACAATCATGCCACGTTGTCCTTTTCCAATAGGTGAAAACAAATCGATAATTCGGGTAGAAACCGTACTATTTCGATCGGCTAAATTGAACTTTTCAGTTGGAAAAACTGGTGTCAAATGTTCAAATGATATACGATCTCTTACCACTTGTGGGTCGTGACCGTTAATTTTCAATACTTTAACCAATGGAAAATACTTTTCACCTTCTTTAGGAGGACGCACTACACCTTTTACAGTGTCCCCTGTTTTTAATCCAAACAAACGAATTTGAGAAGTCGACAGATAAATATCATCAGGTGATGCCAAGTAATTGTAATCCGACGAACGTAAAAATCCGTATCCATCAGGCATCATTTCTAAAACCCCTTCACTTTCGATGATGCCATCAAATTCATAATCGGGTTCTCTAAAATTTTGTTTTTTGTTTTGATGTGGATTTTTATTTCCGTTTACGTTGTTTCCATTTCCAACTTCAGCCGCATTACTTTTCTTATAATCTGGGTGGTTGGGATTGTTTTGATTGGCCTTAAAATTAGGATTTTTAGGCGTATTTCTATCGTTTTGAACCGTTTCTGCTGAAGGTTCAGCTGCAACTGGTTGTGCTATAGCTTCTGTAGCTGTTTGTGGTAAAGGCTTTTTATTTTTAAACTCCTTGCGGGGCAATTTAGAATTGGGTTTAACGGCTATATCATTTACTTCTCCTTTTGGGTGTGCATTAGCAACACTTTCCTCTAAAATAAGCGTTTCTGTTACTTCTTTCAAAGGTTTTGAAAACAAATCTTTTTTTATTTGTGGGGCCTGAATGCGCTCTTTTTTTGGAGCAATTCGCGCTCTTTTTTCTTTGGGTTGTTCCGCAGCTGGAATTTCAGATTTAATAATTTCAGGCTTAGCTGCTTGCAAATCTAAAATTTGATAGACCAAATCGTCTTTTTTTAAAGAACGGTACTTATTGATCTTAGCTACTTTTGCAATTTCTTGCAAATCAGAGAGTTTCATCTCTTTTAATACTTCAATATCGAACATGGATATATTTTGAATAAAATGGTTGGTTGATTAAAAACAAAAAATGGTAAGATTTTTTTTGTTGTGTAAGATGTCGTAGAATGAAGTACTTACGAATAATACGCTGCAATAGTACGAATAAATTTGGAAATAACAATAGTATAAATAAAAAAGAAATACTATTTTTGCTTTAGTAAAAACGATAAATTCAATGATTCAACGTATTCAAACACTATATATGGTTCTCAGTGCAATAGTAACTGGGGCTTTACCATTTGTTTTTGAATTATGGTCGATACAAACCGAAGCAAAAACGACAGTTGTTTTTGCAAGCGCATCGCCTATTTTTTTGGCGTTATTTGGTTGTGCTACCGTATTGGCCGTGTGGAGTGTTTTTAGTTTTAAAAAGAGACAAAATCAATTTGTTTTGAACAGATTGAACATGATATTTAACTTTATTTTACTAGGATTTTTTGTGTATCGCTCGCTAAATTTATCCGGAGAAACCTTGGTTTCAGAGAAGGGTATTGGGATGTTTCTTCCTGCAATTTCTATCGTTTTATTAGTCTTGGCGAACAAGGCAATAAAAAAGGACGAAGATCTCGTAAAATCTGTGGATCGATTACGATAAACCTATCATCTTAGTTTATTAGTGCGAAGAAAAAATCCGAAGCGAAAGTTTCGGATTTTTTTGTTTTAATAATTGAACATATGAACAACAAATTTTAAAGTTTTAAACTATTTCTTCCCCAATTCAATTACCTCTAAATTCTGAATTTTATCTCCATCAATTTCAAAGCGCAACATCGTTCGCACTTGATGAAAACCATATTTGCCACAAGCACCCGGGTTCATGTGAAGCAAATTCAGTTGTTTGTCAAATTGTACTTTTAAAATATGAGAATGACCACAAATGAACAATTTTGGTGGATTTTGATGTATTTCTGCTCGAATTGCTGGACTATATTTTGTGGGATATCCACCAATATGCGTAATCCAAACGTCTACTCCTTCGCACCAAAAGCGATTGTGCAAAGGAAACTCCATTCGGGCTTTATCATCGTCTATATTACCATAAACCCCTCGAAGTGTTTTTACTTTTTTTAAGGCATCGGTTACTGATAAATCACCAATATCACCCGCATGCCATACCTCATCGGCTTGATTGACATATTTTAAAATAACATAATCCATGTGACTGTGCGTGTCAGATAGCAGTAAGATTTTCTTCATGAAACAAAAATAAGTTTTTATTATCAGAAATTGAACGAAACATTACTTTTGAATTTTGTAAATTTGCAAGACTGAATACAAAAAAAAGAATACTGAACATTATATTTTGAGATATTTCATTGCATTTGCTTACAACGGGAAAAACTTCCACGGATTTCAGAGTCAGCCTGACGCATCGTCGGTACAAGAAACTTTGGAAAAGGCACTTACAACGTTATTACGAGAACCTATAGCTATTGTTGGCGCTGGAAGAACTGATACTGGAGTCCATGCCAAGCAAATGTTTGCGCATTTTGAGACCGAATTAGAATTGGAATCCGATTATTGGTCACACAAATTGAATTCGTTTTTACCGCCTTCGATTGTCATTTACCGTATTTTTTCAGTACATCCAGATGCACATGCGCGTTTTGATGCGACTTCCAGAACCTACGAATATTACATACATACATTTAAAGATGCCTTTATAGTCGATGGCAGCTGGTATCATTCAAATCCGTTGGATATCCAAAAAATGAACGAAGCCAGTAAAATCCTTTTGGAATACGCTGATTTTGAATGTTTTTCCAAAGTACATACCGATGTGAATACGTTTCATTGTAAAATTTCGGAAGCGTATTGGACACAATCCGGAAATCAACTTATCTTTACCATCACAGCCGATCGCTTTTTACGAAATATGGTACGAGCAATTGTGGGCACCCTTATTAACATTGGTTTAGGGAGAATGGAAGTATCCGATTTACATACCATCATTGCAAGCAAAGACCGAGGAAAAGCTGGTTTTTCAGTTCCAGCGCATGGATTATATTTAGTAAAAGTTGCTTATCCATTCATAAAGGAGAGCAAATAGTCAGAAGCAAATAGAAAAATGAAGTTCATAAAATCCAATTCACTTAATAAAGTATTGCACTATGCCAGACCTTATCAAAAAAGGTTCAATTGGGTAATTGTATGGGCTGTATTACTTTCTCTCTTTGCAGCAGCGCGTCCGTATTTATTAAAACAAACGGTTGACGAATACATCAAACCCGAAGACAAACATGGCTTATTAGTATACATCGGTATCATGGCGATCGTATTATTATTAGAAGTGCTGGCGCAATTTTATTTCACCTACTGGGCCAACTGGCTTGGACAAGATATTATTCGTGATTTACGAGACAAATTATTTCATCACATTACGTCATTTAAAATGAAATATTTTGATACCGAACCGGTAGGAAAATTAGTAACGCGTTCGGTTTCCGATATTGAATCTATAGCCAGTATTTTCAGTCAAGGTTTGTTCATGATTGTGAGCGACGTACTAAAGATGATTGTCATTTTGGCTATTATGTTTTTCATGAATTGGAAATTATCGCTTATAGTGCTTTTAGCCATGCCTGTATTACTATTTGCAACCGATATTTTTCAGAAGAAAATGAAAGTTGCCTTTAATGAGGTACGAAATGAAGTAGCTAATTTGAACACCTTTGTTCAGGAACGCTTAACCGGAATGAAAATCGTACAATTATTCAATCGTGAGAACATTGAATTGGAAAAGTTTAAAGATATCAATCAAAAACACAATAAAGCTTGGTTAAAAAACATACTCTATAACTCTATTTTCTTTCCTATAGCCGATATTGTTTCTTCATTAACGCTTGGTGCAATTGTATATTATGCTGGAATTTCGATCATAAACGGATCCTCTCAAAGCACCATTGGCGATTTGTTTGCTTATACCATGCTGATTAACATGTTGTTCAATCCGCTGCGCCAAATTGCAGATAAATTTAACGTCATGCAAATGGGAATTGTTGCGGCTGATCGCGTATTCGAAATATTAGATTCTCAGGAACAGGTTCAAGATAACGGTACAAAAATTGCGTCGCACTTTAAGGGCACGATCCAATTGAAAAATGTTCGTTTTAGTTATCTTGCTGGAGAAGAGGTATTAAAAGGCATTACTTTAGAGGTACAACCAGGCGAAACTATTGCCATTGTTGGTAGTACTGGAGCGGGAAAATCGACCATTATCAATTTATTAAATCGATTTTATGATATTGATTCGGGCGAAATCACCATAGATTATCACAACATAAATGAGTATACCTTAGAAAGCCTTCGAAAGCAAATTGCTATTGTGTTGCAAGACGTTTTTTTGTTCTCAGACACCATTTACAACAATATCACATTACACAACGCTTCCATTTCGCGTGAGGAAGTAATTATTGCCGCTAAGAAAATTGGCGTGCACGATTTCATCATGACATTACCAGAAGGCTATGATTACAATGTAAAAGAACGAGGCGTAATGTTATCTTCTGGGCAACGTCAGTTGATTGCGTTTTTAAGAGCATATGTTAGTAACCCGAGCATTTTGATTTTGGATGAAGCGACCTCTTCTATTGATACCCATTCCGAAGAATTGATTCAAAAAGCTACTGAAACCATCACCAAAGACCGAACTTCTATAGTTATTGCCCATCGCCTGGCCACTATTGTAAATGCAAGTAAAATTATTGTAATGGACCAAGGGCAAATAGTTGAAATCGGCACGCATCAGAAATTATTAGCTCAATCCAATGGTTTTTATAGAAAACTGTACGATTCGCAATTTGCAACTGAATTGGAGTAAAATTACATAACCTGTGTAATGCAAGTGTTAATTGAATGGAGATTTCATTGAATTATAAAATATATCTTTATTGGTGTTGCCTATAATGTTATTGCATTTGAAATTGTTCTTGTCATTGCTATTGATTTAAAATAATTCCTTAAATTCGCAACTGAAATAAAACTGAAAAACTTTATACTAATGAAATACGACATCATCGTTTTAGGAAGTGGCCCTGGTGGTTATGTAACGGCTATTAGAGCTTCACAATTGGGCTTCAAAGTAGCTGTAATTGAAAAAGAAAATTTGGGAGGAATATGTTTGAATTGGGGTTGTATTCCAACGAAAGCTTTATTAAAATCAGCTCAAGTTTTTGATTACTTAAAACATGCTTCAGACTATGGATTAACCGTTAAAGACTTTGATAAAGATTTCAATGCGGTTGTAAAACGTTCTCGTGATGTTGCAGATGGCATGAGTAAAGGTGTTCAATTTTTGATGAAGAAAAATAAAATTGACATTATTGATGGCTTTGGAAAAATAAAACCAGGCAAAAAAGTAGACGTAACGGCTGCCGATGGCAAAGTAACTGAATATTCAGCTGATCATATTATTATTGCAACAGGAGCACGTTCTCGCGAATTGCCTAACTTGCCTCAAGATGGTAAAAAAGTAATTGGTTACCGCCAAGCGATGACCTTGCCAGAGCAACCAAAGAAAATGATTGTTGTAGGATCGGGTGCAATTGGGGTAGAATTTGCGCATTTTTATAATGCCATGGGAACAGAAGTAACGATAGTAGAATTCATGCCAAATATTGTTCCTGTTGAAGACGAAGACATTTCAAAACAAATGGAACGTTCGATGAAAAAAGCAGGTGTTACCATCATGACCAATGCTTCTGTGGATCGTATTGATACTTCAGGAAAAAGTGTTAAAGCCTTTGTAAAAACAGCTAAAGGTGAAGAAGTTTTAGAGGCCGATATCTTATTATCAGCTGTTGGAATTAAAACCAACATTGAAAACATTGGATTAGAAGAAACCGGTATTGCTACCGATAGAGATAAAATTTTAGTAAACGCTTATTACCAAACTAATGTTCCAGGTTATTACGCTATTGGTGATGTAACCCCAGGACAAGCGTTAGCGCACGTAGCTTCGGCAGAAGGTATCTTATGTGTGGAAAAAATTGCAGGATTACACGTAGAAGCATTAGACTATGGAAACATTCCTGGTTGTACGTATGCAACTCCAGAAATTGCTTCGGTAGGGATGACTGAAAAACAAGCAAAAGAAAAAGGCTACGAGTTAAAAATTGGTAAATTCCCTTTCTCTGCTTCAGGTAAAGCAAAAGCCTCAGGAACTCCTGACGGATTTGTAAAAGTTATCTTTGATGCCAAATACGGTGAATGGTTAGGTTGTCACATGATTGGAGCTGGTGTAACCGATATGATTGCTGAAGCAGTAGTAGCCCGTAAACTAGAAACAACCGGCCACGAAATTTTAAAGGCAGTACATCCACACCCTACCATGAGTGAAGCGGTAATGGAAGCCGTAGCTGATGCGTACGGTGAAGTAATTCATATGTAAGTTCGAGGTACGTAGTTTTAAGTACAAAATATATAGAAATCCGATTTGTGAAAACAGGTCGGATTTTTTTATGGAAAATATGTAACTAATTCGTTTTTTATATAACAGTATAAGCTTTAACTAGCTGCACCTTTGTTTCATAAAAACAATAACCATGAAACAAACATACATTTTAGTAACTATAGCGATAGTTTTAGCTACTCTACTAATGCGTTGTGCAAATGACGATTTTCAAGAGACCTCTGGGATTTGTCCGGTAGTCATAGATTCAAATCCTAGTAATTCTGCCATAAACACTCCATTAAATCAAGTCATAACGGTTACTTTTAATGAAGTAATGAATCCTTCAACCATTAATTCCTCCACATTTATTGTGCGTAATGGTTTGGCAATTGCTGGAACTATTTCAACGAACGGGGCTACAGCAACATTTATACCTGCTCAAAATTTAATACCAAATACAACCTATAGCGTACAAATAACCACAGGGGCCAAAGATCCTAGAGGAAATGCATTGCAAGAGGATTACCTTTTTTCTTTTAGTACGGGTGCTATTTTACGGCCACTTGTACTTGCCACAAGCCCATCCCCTAATGAAACTGGAGTCGTGCTAAATAAAGTTGTGAATGCTACTTTTAATATGCCAATGGAACCAACAACTGTAAACACTTCAACCTTTACATTGAAACAAGGAACCACTACTATTTCTGGTATGGTGACTTATTCTGGAAATTCAGCTTATTTTACACCAAATGCCAACTTAATTGGAAATACTATTTACACCGCAACTATAACAACTGGAGCACAAAATATGGCAGGTGTGTCATTAGCATCTAATTACGTTTGGAATTTTACAACAGGTGCTATTGTAGCACCACGCGTAATTTTGACGGATCCTTTTTCCAATGAGACTGGAGTATCAGTAACTAAGGTTGTAACCGCAACTTTTGATATGGCTATGGATCCCGCAACGATAACGACTGCCTCATTTACCTTAAAACAAGGTACGATCTCTATTTTAGGTTCGGTGAACTACAGTGGAAATGTGGCGACTTTTACACCAAACAACCCCCTATTAGCAAATGCTATATTTACCGCTACTATTACATCAGTAGCTAAGAATGTGACAGGTGTTCCACTAGCAAATAATTATATGTGGACCTTTACAACAATTAATAACTCCATAGCTCCCAATTTGGGTTCGGCAGCCCCTTTTGGAGCCTATGGTGGAAATGCAGGGATTACCAATCAAGGCATCAATACGGTAATTCATGGAAGTATTGCCACAACAGCTGCTTCAACATTAATTACCGGTTTTCATGATGCAACTGCCATATATACCGAAACGCCTTTAAATGTAGGAAATGTAACAGGTGCTATTTCAACAGCGCCACCAATGCCAGGAACCGCGACTTCTTTTGCCATAGCTTCACAAGCGTTAGCAGATGCAAATGCTGCATATTTAAGTATTTCACCAGCTTCAATGCCAGGTGGAATTGATCCAGGAGCTGGTGAACTTGGTGGATTAACGTTAGCACCCGGTATTTATAAATCAAACAGCGGTACGTTTACTATTGCAAATGGAAACCTAACACTTGATGCTCAAGGCGACCCGAATGCCGTATGGATTTTCCAAACTGCTGCTGGATTAACCGTTGGAATTGCAGGACCTACAGGAGCTAAAAGTGTAATTTTAATTAATGGTGCTTTATCTAAAAATGTATTTTGGTATGTGGGAAGCACAGCAATCATAAATGGTGCTGGTGGTGGCACAATGGTTGGAACTATTCTTGCCAATTCGGGAGTAACATTTTCAACGGCAGGTAACGCTGTCCAAACTGTTCTAAATGGAAGAGCATTATCTCTAGTTGCCTCTGTGACTATGGTAAATACAACGATTAATGTGCCTCAATAAAAAATAAATTATGAAAACAAATACTATTCCCGCAATTGCAACCGCAGATTATCGATTCCTATCGGTATTTCAAATGCAAACTTTACTCGTAATTACGCTACTAATTTTAGGCCAAAATAACGTAACTGCACAAATAAAAGAATATACACAACCTTCATGGATGTTTGGGGTTGCGGTTGGAACAAATAGCAACTTTTATCGTGGCGCTACCTTTATGTTGAATGAAGGATTTACACCGCCCACTGCATTTCACAACGGACTTGGGATTGGTTTTTTTATTGCCCCAAACATAGAATATCACAAACCAGGCACAAGATTAGGGTTTCAATTTCAAGTGGGCTATGATAGTCGAGAAGGTAAATTCAATCAAGTTACAACGCCCTGTAATTGCCCAGCCGATTTAGAAACAAAACTAAGTTATATCAGCATAGAACCCAGTTTTCGATTGGCTCCATTTAGATCTAATTTATACCTCTATGGCGGACCCAGATTTGCATTCATTCAAAACAAATCATTCACTTACATACAGGGAATAAATCCAGATTATCCACTTCAAGTACAAAATCCAGCAATAAAAAGCGATTTTAGCGCGGTAAATAATACCCTTGTTTCGATGCAAATTGGATTAGGGTACGATATTCCGTTACAATCAACAAATAGCAAAACACAATTTATCTTATCCCCATTTGCTTCCTATCACCCTTATTTTGGACAAAACCCTAGATCAGTTGAAACTTGGAACATCTCAACAGTACGATTTGGTATAGTATTAAAATTTGGCCAAGGTCATCTCATTGAAAAAATAATTGATGAAACAGTATCGTTCTCGATTGTTTCTCCTACCCCATCAACCTACAGTAGAGTTGTTCGTGAGGTTTTTCCAATTCGTAATTATGTTTTTTTCAATTTAAATGATACCGAAATTCCCAATCGTTATATTTTATTGTCTAAAAATGAAGTGACTAATTTTAGATCGGATCAAGTACCCTTTATCATACCGAAAAACATGTCGGGGCGATCAGAACGTCAAATGATTGTTTACTATAATATTTTAAATATTTTAGGTGATCGAATGGTCAAATTTCCCGAAACGAAAATCACATTAGTGGGATCCTCGGAGAATGGACCGCAAGAAGGAATACTGATGGCACAAAACATAAAAAACTATTTGACAACTATTTTTGAGATAAAAGAAAGTCGCATAGCTGTTGAAGGCAGAAACAAACCCGAACACCCATCAGAGACAACCGGTGGAACGCGCGAATTAAAATTATTACGAGAAGGAGATCAAAGAGTTTCAATAGAAAGTGATGCATCGGAATTATTGATGGAATTTCAAACTGGTAAAAACACACCACTAAAACCCATTGAAATCATTCACAATTCTAATGACGATATTGTTTTTAATGTTTTTGGAGCAGAAAAAAACTTAAAATCCTGGTCGGTAGAAATTAGTGACAATTCAGGAAAGATTCAAAAATTTGGTCCCTACAAAACCAAAGAAGTAACTATTTCAAGAACAAGTATAACAAACACCTTCGAAAAAAGTGACTACAAAGTAAAAATGACAGGAATTACAAATTCAGGTAAAACAATTTACCAAGAAAGTTCCATGAACTTAACCCCTTTGATAATTCCAGTAATCCAAGAAAGCATACGATTTAGTATCATCTATGAATTTAACGAATCCAAATCCATTGCCATTTATGAAACGTATTTAACAAAAATTGTAACGCCAAAAATCCCAAAAAACAGTACGGTTACCATTACAGGGCACACCGATATAATTGGCGCTACCGATTACAACCAAGAATTATCCCTGGCTCGAGCAAATGATGTTAAAAGTATTTTAGAGAAAAGTCTTGCCGCTTTAGGAAGAACCGATGTGCAATTCAAAATCCGTGGCGAAGGAGAAAATCAAAAATTAGTACCGTTTGAAAACAACTATCCCGAAGAACGATTTTACAATCGAACTGTGGTTATTGATATCACACAATAAAAAAAACATAAAGTAACTTATGATATGAAAATCAATTAACGCTAAATTTGTTTAACTTTTATTTAAAAATATAAAACAAATTAATAATTTTGTAACAATTATTATCAATTAACGCATGAAAAAGTTTATTTATATAGTAGTTATTGGATTATTGCATGTCATTTCAATACATTGTTCGTATTCTCAACAAGTAATAAAATTGATTGGCTTTACTTCTAATGGTCAAACTGTTGATAACCTCGTCAAATGGAATGCTGGTCAAACAAATTTCACAAATGTGATTCCAGTAGATTATGTTGGTGTTTTGGGAGGCTCTTCAATATATAATTCAAATAATGGAGAGTACTATTCAAGGATTCTACTAAATGAAAATAATGACTATGTTAGTAAGATGCTAAAATATAACACACAAAATAATACTATTACATTAAACGAAGTAACTAGTGTTAATAATGGATCGGGAGAAGTTGATATGCAAAATGGTTTTCTTTATTCTTATGATGCTGATCAAGAGAATAATGTATTTTTAAATCGCTACAGTCCAACAACACAGTTATCAACAAATTTGGGTTATTATAATAGTAATGATTTAGGAATTTTATTTCCAGATGGAAGTTGCTATGATTCAGACAACAAAATTTACTATTTTATTACACAAGTTGAAAATGCAAAAAAATTAGTCAAATCGACAATTACAACTAATGGCTTTTCATATAATGTTACCCCTTTGGCTGGACCAAATATCATTGGAAATATTGGTTTAGAATACAGTAATGAACAAAATAATATTTATATCATCTACCCACAATTTAATTCAAACACTAGTACTTCTACGTTAAATGTAGGTATATTAAATTCTGAAACTGGAATGGTTTCTAACTTAGTAAATATAGTAGAAGTTACAGGACTTCAGGTTTTCAATAGAACCTACGATCAAGCAACTGAAACATTGGTTTTTATTGCTATTGATTTAAATAACCAACAACGATTATATAGATACAATACAATTACTAACCAGCTCGTAAGTGACGCTTTGCCACCGAACACAATAATTGAAATTGAAGCTGACAATTACGACTACGCGCTATCACGTTTTAGTTCGTTGGGTAATAATAATAATTTCAAATTCACAACTGTATATCCAAACCCTACTAAAGAAATGATTACAGTTCAATTAAATTGCGATAGTTCATCCTACGAAATTTTTGATTTGTCTGGAAAATCGGTACTTAAAGGAACTATCCAAAATGGACAATCAATTAAAGTCAACCAATTGCATAAAGGCGCTTACCTACTTAATTTAAGCTCTGAAACTATGAATGAAAATAAAATTATCTTTATTGAGTAAATGGTTTCCTAATCGGAAACACCATTGGAAGCAATAAATTATATTTTTAAAATTTCTCTTGCACCAATTTCAAAACCAATTCAAACTGCTCGGTTTTACTCATCGCTGAATTGTCAATTTCAATGGCATCAGCTGCCTTCACTAAAGGCGAATCATCCCTGTGTGTATCGATATAATCGCGTTCTTCCACGTTATGTATCACTTCCTCAAAAGTAACGTGTTGACCTTTCGCAATCAATTCATCAAAACGGCGTTGGGCTCTGGTTTTGGAACTGGCGTTCATGAATAATTTTAGTTCGGCTTCTGGAAAAACAACGGTACCTATATCTCTTCCATCCATTACAATTCCTTTGTCTTGGCCCATGGCTTGTTGTTGTTCAACCAATTTAGCGCGCACTTCAGATACTTCGGCTACTTTGCTCACCATGCGAGATACTTCAATGGTTCTAATTTGCGTTTCGATGTTTTCGTTGTTCAAATATATTTCAGCAAATCCTAAAGTAGAATTGAATTGAAAGCGTAAATTGATATTTGGTAATTCAGCTATCAATCCTAATTTATCTAAATGCGTTTCTGAAACTAAATTGTGTTGCATGGCAAAATACGCTACCGCACGATACATCGCCCCTGTATCTACATAGACGTAACCCAATGCTGCAGCCAATTGCTTTGCTAACGTACTTTTTCCAGTTGACGAGAAACCGTCAATTGCTATGGTGATTTTTTTCATATTTTTTGCCACAAAGACGCTAAGGCGCTAAGTTTTATATTATTAATTTACAGCTTTTTTAAACATATAAGTGATATAATTTTTTTTAAGTAATACTTTGTATATAATAAAGTTCATTTAAGTTATTCACTCCAAACTCCTTACTAATCACTCCAAACTCCCTTCTTTAGTTCAAATCAATCATTAAGCCAAATAAACTCGTATTGGCTGCCAAGGTGTATCTCGAATAGGAATAATCAAATTTAATTTTTCCGATTCGGAGACCAAAACCAACTGAAATACCTGAAAAATGACGTTGTTCTATAATGCGAAGTTCTTCACCTCTCCTAAAATTATACCCCAATCGTATGTTGAATCCCTTCTCGGGAAATAATTCGGCACCCAAAATAAGGTGTCGCAGTGCATTATTGAAAAACGATACCTTTTCTTCTTGTGTACTACCATCTAAGCTTCCTTGTGCTCTATTGGGATTGGAAAACCCGATATTCCATTGTTGTAAATTTTCAAACGTCATGTGCCAACGAATGGGCACGTTTTCTAGCAATTGTGAAATACCCGCATCAATAGAAAGGGGTAATTTTTCACGGGTATCAGCATAAGGCGTGATTTGTGCACCTAGGTTACGCACAGCCAACCCATAATTGATGTCGTTTTGTGTATCTACATACAAAAGACCTAAATCTACCGCTGCACCCCACGAATTATAACTTTCTAATGTTGACGAAATCAATTTAGCATTCACGCCCATATACATATCTGTCCAAGGCAAATTGTATGCATATCCCAAAGACAAAGCGGCTTCACTACCTGTAAAATCTGAAGTAGGATTCCCCAATTCATCCCTTCCATCAAAAGAACCGTAATTGATGTAACTCACGCCCGCGTGAAACGTTTGCAAATGTTTGTCATACGTATAGGCATAGGCAGCAGTCCCATAGGTTACTTCACCATAATAATTCCCAAAATTAGTCGACAAACGGTTGCTCATTTTCTCATTAATCGTTGCCGGATTATAAAAAGCCTGATTGACATCATAATCTACTACAGTAACCGTTTTACCACCCAAAGCTGCCTGTCTAGCAGATTGTGCCAAATTTAAAAACTGATATACATATTTACCTCCTATTTGACTATAAACTGTAGTCGAAAGGAAAAACATAATATAGAATATCGCTTTTTGTAGCATGATGCGGAGTTAACTAATTGATAACGCAACTGCGAAGATAAAATTATATTGATTAGGAAACAAAAAGAACCCCCAATATTAATTGAGGGTTCTTAATATTTCAGTTCAAGATTGCTTACTGTTTTGCTTCAACAGTTTTGGCGTTTTTTACCTTTTGATTCGTAATGGCAATATCCAAAACGTCACTCATTTTATCCACATAATGAAAGGTTAACCCGTCAATATAATCGGGCTTAATTTCTTCGATATCACGCTTGTTTTCTCGGCATAAAATAATTTCCTTAATGTTGGCGCGTTTAGCCGCCAATATCTTTTCTTTAATACCACCCACGGGCAATACTTTTCCTCGAAGGGTAATTTCACCTGTCATGGCAATGTTTTTTTTGATTCTTTTTTGTGTAAAAGAAGAAACCATTGAAGTCAACATCGCTATACCGGCACTGGGTCCATCTTTTGGAGTGGCACCTTCCGGCACGTGAATATGAATATTATACTGGTTCAACACTTCGGGATCGATACCCAACTGTTCGGCATTCGAACGAATATATTCCAAAGCTATAGTAACCGACTCCTTCATCACAGTTCCTAAATTTCCAGTCATGGTCATGGTGCCTTTCCCTTTTGAAATTAAGGATTCTATAAATAAGATATCACCTCCTACTGAAGTCCAAGCCAATCCCGTAACCACACCAGCAATTTCATTATTTTCATATTTATCGCGTTCCATTCGAGGCGATTTTAATACGGCTAAAATATCTTCATCACTAACTTTAATATTATAGGATTGCTCCATGGCAATTGATTTTGCCGCATGACGCACCACTTGAGCTATTTTTTTCTCCAAACCACGCACTCCCGATTCACGCGTATAGCCTACTACAATTCTTTCCAATTGTTTTTTGCCAATTTGCAAGTCTTTTGCCGATAAACCATGTTCTTTTAATTGCTTGGGCAATAAATGGTTTTTGGCAATTTCGATTTTTTCTTCAATGGTATAGCCCGTCATTTCAATAATTTCCATTCGATCGCGTAAAGCAGGTTGTATGGTTGACAAACTATTTGACGTAGCTATGAACATTACTTTCGATAAATCATAGCCTAATTCCAAGAAATTATCATGAAACTCTTTATTTTGCTCTGGATCCAAAACTTCTAACAAAGCTGAAGAAGGATCCCCGTTATGACTGGTAGACAATTTATCAATTTCATCTAACACAAAGACTGGATTAGATGTTTTTGCCTTTTTAATATTTTGCAATATGCGTCCAGGCATGGCTCCAATATAGGTTTTACGGTGACCACGAATTTCAGCTTCATCGCGCAAACCTCCCAAAGACATGCGAATATACTCTCTTCCTAAAGCCTCAGCAACCGATTTTCCAATAGAAGTTTTTCCCACACCTGGAGGGCCATATAAACACAAAATTGGCGATTTCATATCGTTACGCAATTTCAAAACAGCTAAATGCTCAATGATGCGTATCTTCACATCTTCAAGACCATAATGATCCCGATCTAAAATCTTTTGAGCACGTTTCAAATCGAAATTATCTTTGGTAAATTCATTCCAAGGCAATTCAAGAAACAATTCGATATAATTGCGTTGGATACCAAAATCTGGTGAGTTTGGATTAGTGCGTTGTAATTTTGACAATTCTTTTTCAAAATGTTTTGCCGTAGTTTCGTCCCATTTCTTTTGCAATCCTTTAGCACGCATTTCTTCAATTTCAGCTTCATAAGAAACACCGCCCAGTTCTTCCTGTATGGTTTTCATTTGTTGCTGTAAGAAATACTCGCGTTGCTGTTGGTCCAAATCAAAACGAACTTTCGATTGAATATCGTTACGAACTTCTAATTTTTGAAGTTCTAGATTCATAAATCGCAGCGTTTCTAATGCTCTGTCTTTCAAATTTTTAATTGATAACAATTGCTGCTTTTCTTCCACTGACAAATTCATGTTAGACGAAACAAAATTGATCAAAAACGGATTGCTTTCTATGTTCTTTATGGCAAAAGTAGCTTCCGTAGGAATGCTTGGACTTTCCTTAATAATTTGAATGGCCAACTCTTTAATGGATTCGATAATGGCTTTAAATTCTACATTTTTAGCATCGGGACGTTCTTCTGTAACTTCTTTTATTGAAGCGCGAAAATAAGGTTCCTCTTGTGTAAAAGCATCAATTTCAAAGCGTTTTTTACCTTGTAGAATTACAGTCGTATTGCCATCAGGCATTTTTAAGACGCGCATGATGCGTGCCACGGTACCAATGTGATGCACATCATTTGGCGTAGGCTCCTCTACATTTTCATCTTTTTGAGCTACTACCCCAATGATTTTCCCTTTTGCATTGGCATCATTGATTAATTTGATGGATTTGTCTCTACCCGCTGTAATTGGAATGACTACACCAGGAAACAACACAGTATTGCGCAACGGAAGAATAGCAATGTCTTTCGGTAATTCCTCATTATTCATTTCCTCTTCGTCTTCCGGAGTCATCAACGGAATTAATTCAGAATCAGGATCCATTTCTTGAAGTGACAAATTGTCAAGGGCAAGTATTTTATGATGTGGCATAGGATAAATAGGGTCTTTTTGTCAGTAACTATATTATTTATTCATGATTTAATTCGCAAAAATACAAGCTATTCAATTGATTATCAATGATAAAAACAATTTATTCAAGTAGTAATGCAGTAAGAGTATTCAAGATGCATGCCACAAAAAATCCCGAACATACATTCGGGATAATTAAATATTTTATTTTCAATTATTATTGCATACGAATCGCTTCAAATGAGCCTTCAGTAATTACAATCGTTTGTAAGCTACCTACTTGTCGCATTGAGCCAGAAAATGTTCCCTTAACACGACCTGTTAAATTTCCAGTAATCGCTGTATTATTGGATAATTCTGTAATATTTACAGTAATAGATTGCCCACTAACTGTCCCATAACTTAAAGACGAAGAAAGTGTTAATACAGCAGCGTTGTTTACACTACTTCCATCTAAAGTAAAAGTACCCGTTCGAATATCAGGCATCGTTAATCCTAAATATAATTCATTTGTAGTAGTATTATTTGATTTACTGAGAACTACCACACCATTTGGATTACCATCTGTTGCATTTTGATCATCTTTAGAATAATTAGAAATACCATTAGTTGAGCTAATTGTACCGCTCCACTCATAAAGGACTCCATCAACTTTACAACTCCAACGTAATGCTCCAGAAGAACCTCCACCATTAGCTGCAGGATCTATAGCAGGATCTATTGGCTCATTACTACAAGAGTTCAAAATAAATGGTATAGCAATTAAAACTAAAAATGAGATGCGTTTTATGAGTTTCATAAATTATAATATTAAGACTTCAAATATAAAACTAAATTTTACTTTTTGGCACTCTAAGAAGTAAAAGTAATCCAACCACAAAAAATAAAATTAAAAATAAAATAGCATTTTGAATACGTCCGGTAATTTCAGCAACAAAACCATAGGTAAACATACCAAATACGATTCCTATTTTTTCAGCTACATCATAAAAACTAAAAAAGGATGTAGTATCTTTTGACTCCGCAGGGATCAATTTTGAATATGTGGAGCGAGATAAAGACTGTATGCCCCCCATCACTAATCCCACACAAAAGGCAGCTATATAAAAGTCATTAGGCGTGATTATAAAATAAGCATAAGCGCATATCAGTATCCATAAAAAATTCAAAAATACCAATACTCCTATATTGCCATATTTTTCAACCAATTTAGACGTAATCCAAGCACCAAAAATAGCCACTAATTGTATCACTAAAATACTTACAATGAGCCCTATTGTACGTTTGCTATCACTACCCCACTGCACTTCCTTTTCTCCAAAATAAGCCGCAATCAACATAATAGTTTGCACTGCCATACTGTAAACAAAAAAAGCGGTCAAGTAGCGTTTTAAGGGTTGGATTTGTTGTATAAGCCGTCCGACTTTTTGAAGTTCTAAAAACCCATTAAACAGAATATCCCAATGGAGCTTATTGTTGTTTTTAAAATTGGGCAAATACTTGTAAGTATACTGGCTAAATCCTAACCACCAAATACCCACCAACAAGAAAGAAAAACGCATCATCTGTATGGCTTGATTTTCGGGCACCAACAAAACCATAGCCAAACAAATTAATAATAAGATAACACTACCGATATAGCCCAAACTATAGCCCTTTGCACTTACTCGATCTTGTTGATCTTTAGGTGCAATGTCGGGTAAATATGAATTGTAAAATACTAAACTCCCCCAAAATCCAATGAGCGCAAATAGATACGATAGTAAACTGAACCACAAATTTTCTAACGAAAAAAAGTACAAACTCATACACGAAAGCGAACCGAGGTAACAAAAGAATTTCATAAACGATTTCTTGTTTCCTAAATAATCGGCGATTCCAGACAACAATGGTGAAATTACCGCAATGATTAAAAACCCAAAAGCAGTTGCGTAAGGTATCAAGGCTTCACTTTGTATCGAAAATCCAGCAAACGCTATTTCATCTGTTCCTTTTTGCCGAAAAAGCGCCCCATAAAATATGGGGAAAATAGTCGAAGCGATTACTAATGAATAGACCGAATTGGCCCAATCATAAAATGACCAAGCAAATACTAATTTTGGTGATCCCTTTGCTAAATATTTCATGTAAAATAACTCCAAAACTTGAGTTGGAATTCAAATATAACATATTATTTTTTATTCAAAAGAAGTTTGATTCGTTTTTAATAGTTGTAAATTGCGTCAAAATTACGAACATGTCAAAAAATAAAACCAAAGCTTCAGGTGGTCAGCCAATTCCAAAAATTATCATTGGGATGGCACAATTTTTACAAGTCGTATCGCCCAAATTAACAACATTATTTGCTGCTAAATTATTTACGACACCTATAAAACACAAAATGCCCAAAAGAGAATTGGCTATGGATCAAAACAGCCAACAATACACACTTTGGGTACCAGCCATTCATAAAGAAATTGTAATGTATACTTATGGATCGGGAGCTAAAAAAATACTATTAGTTCATGGTTGGTCTGGAAGAGGAACCCAATTGGTTAAAATTGCAGATGAATTGATTAAAAAAGGATTTATGATCATTAGTTTTGATGCCCCTGCTCACGGGAAATCAAAAGGTAATTTTTCGATCATGACCGAATTTATTGCTTCCATACTCGAACTAGAAAAAATACAAGGTCCGTTTGAATATGCAATTGGTCATTCCCTTGGAGGCATGTCGGTCTTAAATGCAATCCAACAAAAATTAATCGTAAAAAAAGCAATTACTATTGGAAGTGGCGATATCATTCAAGACATCATTGATGATTTTATTCACAAATTGAAATTAAAACCTATTTTTGGCTTGCATTTAAAAAATCATTTTGAAACAAAGTTTGGCGGTAAAATGGACGATTATTCTGCATACAAAGCCGCTGAAAACATCAACATCCCCGTTTTAGTCATTCACGATGCAGACGACGCAGATGTTTCCGTGCAATCGGCCTACCATATTGAAAAACACTTGAAAGAAGGCGAATTATTTATTACCGAAGGTTTGGGGCATCGAAAAATCTTAGGGGATGACGCCGTAATTGAAAAGATTAATAGTTTTCTTACCTAAAAAAAGCCTAACAAATGTTAGGCTTTTTTTTAAATTATATTCCAGCAATTTTTTTTAACTCTTCTACAAATCGCTGGGCTAATGCATCAGCTTCACTTTGAGTAGGAGCTTCCGTATAAATACGAATGATGGGTTCTGTATTTGACTTTCGCAAATGCACCCATTGGGTTGGAAAATCAATTTTAACACCATCAATAGTGGTTATATTCTCCGACTTATAGGTTTCGGTCAATGCCGCTAAAACAGCATCAACATCAATTTGAGGTGTTAACTCAATTTTATTTTTACTCATAAAATATTGCGGAAAACCGGCTCTAATTTCGGCAACAGTTTTTTTCTGATGTGCTAAATAGGTCAAAAACAAAGCGACTCCAACCATACTATCTCTTCCATAATGAGAAGAAGGATAGATGATTCCTCCATTTCCTTCCCCACCGATAATGGCATTTGTTTTCTTCATCAATTCGACTACGTTTACCTCGCCTACTGCACTAGCTTGATAGGTCCCGCCATGTTTTTCAGTAATATCACGTAACGCTCGAGAAGACGACATATTTGATACAGTATTACCCGGTGTTTTTGACAACACATAATCTGCAACTGCTACCAAAGTGTATTCCTCACCAAACATTTCGCCGTCGTTTGAAATAAAAGCCAAACGATCTACATCGGGATCAACTACAATTCCGAAGTCAGCTTTTTCAGCTACAACCAATTTGCAAATATCACCCAAATGTTCTTTTAAGGGTTCTGGATTGTGTGGAAAATTTCCGTTGGGCTCGCAATACAATTTCACCACTTCAACCCCCATTTGTTCTAATAAATTGGGAATAATAATACCGCCCGATGAATTCACACCATCTACTACAACTTTGAATTTCTTTGTTTTAACTAATGCAGCATCAACTAAGGGCAATTCGAGTACCTCATCAATATGAATATCCATGTAGGCATTGTTTTCTGTTACTTCCCCTAAATGATCTACTTCAGAAAAATTAAAAGCTTCTTTTTCAGCAATTTCTAAAATAATCTCGCCTTCTTTACCGCTCAAAAACTCCCCTTTTTCATTCAACAATTTTAAAGCATTCCATTGTTTTGGATTGTGAGAAGCAGTTAATATAATTCCACCATCTGCTTTTTCTAATGGCACGGCAATTTCAACGGTAGGCGTAGTGGATAACCCTAAATCAATGACATCAATTCCCAAACCCACTAACGTATTCATCACTAAATTATGAATCATGGGTCCCGAAATTCGTGCATCCCTACCAATGACAACTTTTAGTCGTTCATTGCCTTTCGCAGCATGTCTTGTTTTTAAAAATGTTCCGTATGCCGATGCAAATTTCACGGCATCAACTGGGGTTAAATTTTCCCCCACACCGCCACCTATTGTGCCTCGAATTCCTGATATTGATTTTATTAATGTCATGATTTGTATTAATTTTGAACTACAAATATAAAAGATGTAGGTCGCAATGGCACAACAACGCAACTATTTTTTTATAATTACATAAAGAACTTAAAATTAGATGAACTTTAGTTACGCTATATCCGAAGATTTTCAAAAGGCCTCAAATGCAGTATTGGCGGTTCCAATGGCAAACTATTTGAAAAACAATTTTACATTTTTCGGCATTAATACCGAGGAAAGAAGAACTATTTTCAAGAAAAATTACGAAGAACATAAACTAGAAATCAAGTCAAACTTCAGAGAAATTGCTTGGGAATTATTTCAAAAGCAAGAACGCGAATTTCACCACTGTGCTATCGATTTGTTACGGAAAGAATTTAAAAACAATTACCGACTTGAAGACATTCAATTCATCGAAAAACTAATCACAACGCATTCCTGGTGGGATACTGTTGATACCCTTGCCAAATATCAATTAGGAGGCTTTTTAAAACAATTCCCACAAGAAACCGATGCGGTAATAGGGCGTTTTTCATTGGCTTCAAACCTATGGCTGAATCGAAGTGCTATCTTGTTCCAATTGAGTTATAAAGAGAATACTAATTTTGATCTCTTGAAATCGGAATGCGAAAAACACAAACACTCCAAGGAGTTTTTCATTCAAAAAGCTATAGGTTGGGCATTACGCGATTACAGTCGTTTCAATCCAGCAGGGGTTAAAGCATTTGTTTTATCTGCACAATTAAAGCCTTTAAGTACAAGAGAAGCTT
>NZ_JBILKB010000083.1:0-7470 GCF_044376915.1 Flavobacterium sp. | reverse complement strand
TACTGTAAACTAGAAACTACCGACTAAAACCTTAAGGTGGTTATTGCGTCGGGGCTCACCTCTTCCCATTCCGAACAGAGAAGTTAAGCCCGATTGCGCAGATGGTACTGCAGTTATGTGGGAGAGTATGTCGCCGCCTTTTTTTTGAAAAGCCTGTTCAAACGAACAGGCTTTTTTGTTTTTTTGTTTTTTGGGGCACGGATTACTTCGTCAGTTCGCTTAGCTCGAGTGTAAATCCGTGTGGTCGGTTTGAATATTTTTGACTATTATATTGCTTAGCTAAAATCGAAAGCTAATGCTGCCAATTAGGAATAATCTGACTAAATTATGCAGCGATACAGTTCGTGAAAAATCAGAAACGGTTGTTGTTGAAAAATTCCTATTATTTGTTAAATTTCTACCTATAATTCTGTAATCATATTTTTTGTTTTTTGATGTAAATGTTACCTCTGCGTTTGCAAAAAAATAATTGTTACGATCTGATAAATCTGGAGCAACAAAATCAAAACTTAATGCTGCCCTGAAACTAGTATTGAACTGATAAACAGTTTTAAAACTATCTTCAATCGCACTAAAAGAGTTTGATTTTGGGCTAACGATGAATTTTGATTTGTTGTAAATAAATATATTTTCTAAAAATAATTTTTTAAATAACTTTTTTCTAATGATCAATTCTATATCAATACCTCTGTTTTCAATTTTTCTAATTTCTGAGTTGTTAACCATGTTATTGTCATAAGAAATCGATATGTTTGCATTGTATGTAACTGTGGTTTTTAGAAAATCAATATAATTTTCACCATTGAAGTTCAAAGCAATATCTTGATTTCCAATATTTGCAACAAATCTATTAGATATTGTAGAAGCAGTGCTGATAAATGTATTTGAAAAGTAATTGTTTTCTCTTTTATTAAACAACAGCGTTGTATTAAAGTTGCTTAAATGTACAGAATTACGATGTCTGTAACCGATAGAAAACCTGTGAGTCCTTAAAAGATCGAGGGAATTGGAGTTGCTTTGAAAATTTCTAAAGCTAGTTAGTACTTTTCCTTCAAATAGCAGGTCTTCACTTGGAAGTTTTCTGTCATAGAAATAGCTAGTTTGTATCGCGGATTTTTTTGATAACTTATAAATTAAAATTGCTGAAGGATTTAGATTTGTAGTGTTTTTTTTGTGATAAACATTTTGAATATTATCTTTCAAACTGATTTTAAAGTATTGCAATACAATACCAATCCTAAAACCAATATTCTGGGAAGAATATTCAATAATTGATTCTGCAAATGGCAAATTGTATTTAAACGTAGTGTAATTATTTATTGTTTCGTTATTGACTGTTGAACCGTTTGTATCGGCTGATTTTAATAATGATTTATACCTATTATCAAAAAATATGTAGCCTAAAGTAGACTTATATTTTAATTGGTAGACCGTTCCCAAGAGTTCCGCCTTTAGTCTATAATTAGTTTTACTAAACATACTTTCTTGAAATGTTGATGCGCTATTGTCTGATAAAGTTGTCGATAGGCCAGGTGTTAAATCAAATCGCTGTGGAGCTTCACTTTTTGAAAACAATACATTTGTTGTTAATGCAGTACTATCTTTAATTTTTTTTGCAAAAGCGAAATTATGTTTGGTATAAAATGAATTTGTAGCAACTTGATTGTTTTGATGTAAATCATTATTCAACGAATTGCTTACATATGAAACATTTTGTACATTTATTTTACCGTAATAATCCCAATTTTGATTATTGTTTTTTTTGTTGGAAAGCCGTACATCACCGTTAATTATTTTAGGAGATTTTAACATGTTATCTAGTGTTGAAAACGAAAAGTTATCATTGTTTGCTGAAAAATTTGTTTCACTGCTGTTTTGACGAGACAATTTATCGTTGTAGAATAAAAAATTAGATGTTAACGTAGTTTTTTTGTTGATTTTATAAAGATTATTCAGGCTCGAAAAAAAATTGCTGTTTATTCTGTGAAATCTATTGGGCAGGCTAGATGAAAAATCTCCTTGTCCAACAATTTCTTTTGCAATTAAATCGTTATCTGTACTTGATTCAACCGATTGCGTTTTAGATTGCGCGTCAAATGGAGAGTAATTATTTCCTGTATTATTATAAGAGGATAGTCCAAAAGTTTTGTTTTTGGAATTTAATTGCAATACTGTAATTTTTGCATCGTATCTGTTTTCAATTCCATAACCTATATGTGTGTTTGCCGAGTAATCTGTTAGTCCTTTTTTGAAGCGTAAATTTAAAGCTACGTCATTATTTTGTGCAATATTCCTTAAAACAGAGTTTTCATTATAGTTTTCTATAACTTCTACTTTTTCAATCATATCGACATTGATATTTTTTGAGCCAATTGCATATTGGTTATCAAATAAATCATCACCATCGAGCAGCATTTTTTTTATTGATTTCCCATTAACTTTTATTTCGCCGTTTTCTCCAATTTTTATTCCTGGTATTTTTTTTATTAAGTCCTCAACCACACGCTCAGTTCCATCTAATATTTTTTTTGGATCATAAACAATAGTATCATTCTTTACTTGTGCAAATTTTAGTTTCTCTTTTATCAAAACTTCTTGGAGCTGAGTTATTCTTGGTTTCAATTCAAAATCGATTTGTAAATTTTTAATTCCAGTATTGATTAATATATTCTTTTGCATTTCCTCGAAGTTAAATGCACGGACCTCTAATATTAAACTATCTTCTACATTATTAATTAATATAGAATAATAGCCATTTTCATTTGAGGTTGTATATTTTAAAATAGACTCTGAATTTATTTTTTTTATTAAAATAGAAGCATTAATTATTTCTTTACCCTCATGTGTTATTTTACCTTCAATTTTTTGTTGCCCAAAAAATAGGTTATTTTGAAGTAGGAATATAATTAGAATAAATATTATAAATTTCATTTTTTTATAAAGTATTCGATATATCTATTTGGTACTGTCATTGTGGTGTTCTCTTCCAAAACTTTGTTGCTAACTCTATCTAGATATTTTCCATATGATGTCATAAAATCCGACCACGAGTTGTAGTTCTTACCAATAAAAGGATTGGCTATAATTGTGTCATTTTGCTTAATTTCTGTTGCTATAATTGACACTGCTCCATCTTCTGATTTTACTTCTAAAATAAGACCTGGTAAACTATCAAATTTAAATGGCCCGTTAGGAATCGATATTTCAGTTGTAAAAAAAGCAATATATCTTCTTCCTCTAAATTGTCCTATTGCCCCTTGGCATTGGTGATTAAGTATTTTTTTTGTGTTGTTTGTAACAGTCCAATCAATTTTATACTGATCATCTGCAACAATTTGCTTAAGACTATAGCTCCTATCATAAATAACAACATTTTTAACTAAATCTTTGTAATATGTAAACTTATATTTATTGCTGTAAGTTGACACAGTACCGAAGTTTTCCATATAAAAAATCGTATCCAATGGGGTTTCAAAGTATAAACTTTCTTTACTATTGGTTATTAATTCTCCTTTATCGTACATATAACTCCCATATTCGTTTAAATCATCTTTTAATATGGACTTATAAGTAACCGCTAGATTTGTGTTTTGCGAAAAGCAAAGGTTAGTAACTAGTACTAACAATATTGTGTTTTGAAATTTCATTTTGACATTTTTTAAAAATCCGTTCTTACTCAGATATCCAATATAAGAACGGAAATATAATAATACTGATTTAGTTTGCTGGGGATTCTTCCAGAGCTACAACTAGTGCATTTGCCGCATTTTGTGCCCTTTCACAAGCATGTCCTCTGTCGATTACGGTATCTCCTGTACTAGGTACACAACATTTTGCAGTGACTACCTCTCCTGCCGTGCTTGTGGCAGACCGTATACAACATACTTTAGATATTGGTACTTCAATCTCAATTTCTGATTTGATTGTAATTGTATTTGCCGAAATTATGCCGCTAAACGCTAGGAATGCGACAGAAAAAAATAATTTTTTCATATTTTTAATGGTATTTGCTTGAATCTTTGCAAGAGCTTCTGGCTCATTAAGGCAGTCAAAGATTTTCTGCTATTGTTTTCCATAGGGGTTTCTGCCTGCTACAAGTTATTTATATTATTCTGTTAGGTGTTATTTCTCTTCTATAATAAGCCATTTCGTAGGCTGAACGTTGAAATTTTACACGAACGTCGGTTATAAAGTTTTCTTGTAGCTAATTTTATGTGTTTTAAAGTTTTATTTCGCATTTAGTTTTCAAATCTACTAAATATTTTTTATTTTAAAATATATGTATATAATTTTAACATAACAGTAATAAATAAGAAAAACAAATCTCTTTGCTAAAATATAACCACAAAAAAATCCGACTAAAAAGTCGGATTTAATTTATAATTGTAAGTTTTGTTTATTTTAAAGTACTCGGACAAACAAAAGCGGTAAGTGGCACTTCGGTAGTGCGAATGCCTGTCATTCCTTTTTCTACGTTGATCATGTTGTGGTAGCCTCGTGCTTTTAAAATAGAAGACATAATCACCGAACGGTATCCACCAGCACAATGTAAAAAGAAGGTGTCTTCTTTTGGTACTTCGGCCAATTGCTCGTTTACATAATCCAATGGAATATTAATCGCTTTTTCTACGTGCTCCGCTTTAAATTCGCTTGGCTTTCTCGCATCTACAACAATAGCTGCTTCATATTGTGCAGCAAACGTTTCTGGAGAAATAGAAGTAATTGCATCGGTTTCATAACCTACAGCTTTCCATGCATCAATTCCGCCTTTTAAATAGCCTAACGTATGATCAAATCCTACTCTAGATAAACGCGTAATGGTTTCGGTTTCTAAGCCTTCGGGCGTTACTAATAACAAAGGTTGTTTGGTATCGCGAATTAAGGCTCCAACCCATGGCGCAAATTGTCCGTGTAAACCTATGAAAATAGATCCTGGAATGTGTGCTACCACAAATTCACTTTCGTGACGAACGTCTAAAATTAAGGCTTCAGACTGATTGGCCACTGCTTCAAATTCATTAGGCGTTAACGCGATATTTCCTTTGTTCATTACGTTTTCTAAGCTGTCATATCCTTGAATGTTCATCATCACATTTTGTGGAAAATAGGCTGGAGGCGGTGTTAAACCGTCTAATAATTCGGCAATGAATTCTTCACGTGTCATATCCGCACGCAATGCATAGTTTACTTTCTTCTGGTTGCCCAAGGTATCGGTTGTTTCTTTACTCATGTTTTTTCCACAAGCACTACCGGCACCGTGATTTGGATACACAATTAAATCATCACTCAACGGCATAATTTTATGGCGAAGCGAATCAAATAAATGATTGGCTAATACTTCTTGAGTTAAATCTTCCACTAATTCTTGCGCTAAATCAGGACGACCTACATCGCCAATAAATAACGTGTCGCCTGTAATGATTCCGTGGTCTTTACCTGATTCGTCAGTTACTAAGTAACAAGTGCTTTCAAGCGTATGTCCTGGAGTATGAATGGCTTTAATGGTAACGCCTCCTACTTTAAATTCTTGGTAATCGGTTGCTATAATGCAGTTGAAATTAGGTTTGGCTGTTGGGCCATACACAATAGAAGCGCCTGTTTTTTGCGCCAAATCTAAATGACCAGAAACAAAATCGGCATGAAAGTGTGTTTCAAAAATGTATTTGATTTTAGCGTTATCTTTTTGAGCTCTATCGATATAAGGTTGTACTTCGCGTAGTGGATCAAAAATAGCTGCTTCACCATTGCTTTCAATATAATAAGCTGCGTGAGCAATGCATCCGGTATAAATTTGTTCGATTTTCATAAGTCTATAATTTTATGTAAAAATAATGGTATGCTAGGTGTTTTGAAGTAACAAAAGTTACAATACGATTTCTTTAACCAAAATAAAGGTGGCCATCAATAATACAAAATAAGCAAATCCTTTTTTCAATTGTGTTTCGTTGACAAATTTGTTTAAATAAATGCCAATAAAAATTCCGACAATGGATATTCCAGTAAAGAAACTTAAAAATTTCCAATCGATCGAAATATTTTGAAGATCGCCTAAAAATCCAATAAGCGAATTCATGGCAATGATGAAAAGAGAAGTGCCTACTGCTTTTTTCATGGGTAATTTGGCAAACAAAACTAACGAAGGAATAATTAAGAAACCGCCACCAGCACCAACTAATCCGATAATGATTCCAATAGCAAACGTTTGGATAAGCAAAGTAAATACTGAAATATTGCCAACAGTTTCTTCCGTTGTTTTTTTCTTTTTCAACATGGAAAAAGCGGCTAAAACCATAATACAGGCAAAAAAGACCATTAAAAAATTACTTTTAGTAACTAGAATTGGATATTGAACCAGTATGTTGGGAATTAGCGGTACAATAAATCGTCTCGTTAAATACACCGCAATAAAGGAAGGGATTGCAAATAAAAAGCCGTTTTTAAGGTCTACGAATCCTTTTTGATAGTTTTGAATCGCACCAAAAGCAGAAGTGGTTCCCACAATAAATAAGGAATATGCCGTGGCAATCATGGGATCAATTAGCATAACATATACCAAGATGGGTACGGTCAATATTGATCCGCCACCACCTGTTAATCCTAAGATTAATCCGATGCATAATGCTCCAAAATAGCCAAATAGTTCCATTAAAATTGCAGTATTTCTATTTTATTTCGATGTAATTTTATTTTTCCTTCGATTTCCAAAGCTTTTAATAAGCGTGAAATTACCACTCTTGACGTATGCATTTCATAAGCAATTTCTTGATGCGTATTTTGAATTTCGGTATTGCCAATTACTTTTGCTTTATCGGTTAAATATTTAAACAATCGTTCGTCTAAATTCATGAAAGCTAAGGTGTCAATGGCTTCTAACATTTCCATAAGGCGAACGTTATAGCTATCAAACACAAAGTTCCGCCAGGTCTTGTATTTAGTTAGCCAATCTTCCATTTTTTCTACGGGAATCATCAACAAGGATCCGTCCGTTTCGGCAATCGCTCTAATTCTACTTTTGGCCTGTCCCATGCAACAGGTTAAGGTCATGGCACAGGTGTCGCCACGTTCTAAGAAGTACAAAAGTAATTCATCACCATTTTCATCCTCACGTAATATTTTAATCGCGCCATGCAATAATAAGGGCATTGATTTAATATAATCGCCAATTTCAATCAAATAATCGTCTGCCTTAAATTCTTTAAAGGAAGCGACCTTAACAATTTCGTCAATAAGTGCTTCTTCAAAAATATAGCCGTAGGATTGTGTTAGGATGTCTTTCATGGATGAAAACTATTTTTGTAAAGATACTACTAATCTTTAAAAATCAAATGTTACATTTGTTACACTTGAATTCAATTTAAGAAAAAATAATGACATACTATCATAAAAATAATTTTCATTCCCACACTTTTTGCGAGTTTACAGAAGTGGCTGCACTTCCAGTAAACATAAGTAAACCGCATTTTAAAAGTA
>NZ_JBILKB010000082.1:0-7573 GCF_044376915.1 Flavobacterium sp. | reverse complement strand
TGGACGATAATTTTTCACCAAGAGTTAAAGATGTAATTTCTTACAGCAAAGAAGAGGCCTTGCGTTTGGGTCATGATTTCATTGGCACAGAACACCTTTTACTAGGCATACTGCGAGATGGAAACGGAACTGCTATCAGTATTTTAAATAATTTAGCCGTTGATTTTTCACACTTGAGAAAAAAAGTAGAAATCTTGAGTCCAGCTAATCCCAATGCCATTCAAAATATTGAAAAGAAAAACTTGTTGCTCACCCGACAAGCCGAACGTGCTTTAAAGACTACTTTTTTAGAAGCAAAATTATTCAACAGTTCTGAAATTAGTACCGCCCATTTGTTGCTTTGTATTCTTAGAAATGAAAACGATCCGACAACAAAACTACTTCACAAAATTAAAATTGATTACGAAACGGTTAAAGAACAATATACGGCTATGATGACAAACGAAGAGGATTATATAGAAAATACACCAAAAGCCGAATCATTTAACGACGATAGCGGACAAGATGACAGTCTCAAAGATGGCGGATTCAACACACCTTCATCGGGTAATAAAACCAATAAAAAATCTAAAACACCTGTATTGGATAATTTTGGTCGTGACTTAACCGAAATGGCTGAAGAAGGCAAATTAGATCCTGTGGTTGGTCGCGATAAAGAAATAGAACGCGTATCGCAAATATTGAGCCGAAGAAAGAAAAACAATCCGTTGTTAATTGGTGAACCCGGCGTAGGTAAATCAGCAATTGCAGAAGGATTGGCCTTGCGCATCATCAAAAAGAAAGTATCTCGTAATCTTTTCAATAAGCGTGTCGTAACGCTAGATCTTGCCAGCTTAGTTGCCGGAACCAAATACCGCGGACAATTTGAGGAACGCATGAAAGCTGTGATGAACGAATTGGAAAAAAACGATGACATCATTTTATTCATTGACGAAATTCATACCATAGTGGGTGCTGGTGGAGCTACCGGTTCATTGGACGCCTCTAATATGTTCAAACCTGCCTTAGCACGCGGTGAAATACAATGCGTTGGCGCTACCACCTTAGACGAGTACCGACAATATATTGAAAAGGACGGCGCATTAGAAAGACGTTTTCAAAAAGTAATCGTTGAACCTACATCTGTAGAAGAAACCATTACCATCTTGAACAACATCAAGCCCAAATATGAAGACCATCACAACGTTATATATACACCAGAGGCGATTGAAGCTTGTGTAAAATTAACCAATCGCTATATGACCGATCGATTCTTGCCTGACAAAGCAATTGATGCTTTAGACGAAGCAGGATCTCGTGTTCATATCATCAATATCGATGTCCCCAAACAAATTCTAGAATTGGAAAAACAATTAGAAGATGTTCGTGAACTAAAAAATACAGTTGTTAAAAAACAAAAATACGAAGAAGCTGCTAAACTTCGTGACGACGAAAAACGAATTGAAAAAGATTTAGCAATTGCACAGGAACAATGGGAAGAAGATGCTAAAAATAACAAGGTAACCGTTACGGAAGATAACGTTGCTGACGTGGTTTCAATGATGACTGGAATTCCCGTAAATCGTATAGCTCAAACTGAAAGTAATAAGTTAGCTCATTTACCTGAACTCATTAAAGGTAAGGTAATTGGACAAGATGAAGCAGTTCAAAAAATTGCCAAATCCATTCAGCGAAATAGAGCTGGTTTGAAAGATCCAAACAAACCGATTGGCTCCTTTATTTTCTTGGGCCAAACCGGAGTAGGTAAAACACAATTGGCCAAAGTTATTGCAAAAGAATTGTTTGATTCAGAAGACGCACTCATTCGTATCGACATGAGTGAGTACATGGAAAAATTTGCCATTTCTAGATTAGTAGGTGCACCTCCTGGCTATGTAGGTTATGAAGAAGGCGGACAATTGACGGAAAAAGTCAGAAGAAAACCCTATTGTGTGGTACTTCTAGACGAAGTTGAAAAAGCGCATCCCGATGTGTTCAACATGCTCCTACAAGTATTAGACGACGGCCATCTAACCGATAGTTTGGGAAGAAAAATCGACTTTAGAAACACGATCATTATCATGACTTCTAATGTGGGCGCACGCCAATTAAAAGATTTTGGAACCGGTGTTGGATTTGGTACCGCTGCAAAAAATGCACAAACTGATGAACACTCCAAAGGCATTATTGAAAACGCTTTGAAAAAAGCTTTTGCACCCGAATTTTTAAACCGAATTGATGATGTAATTGTATTTAATGCGCTTGAAAAACACGATATCGATAAAATTATTGATATTGAAATGGATAAATTATACGCTCGAGTTAAAGAATTGGGCTATACCCTACAACTTTCTGAACAAGCCAAAGACTATATTGCCGACAAAGGATTTGACAAGCAATTTGGTGCACGTCCACTAAAACGGGCAATTCAAAAATATGTCGAAGATGCTCTAGCAGAAGAGATTATCACTTCTAAGATTCATGAAGGCGATCAAATTTTTATGGAATTAGATGAAGCCAATCAGGAACTTGTGATCCAAATTAAAAAACTAGAAGAACCAAGCGCTTAGCTTGGTTTTTTTTATACTACAAAAAATCTATTTGTATTGAAAAAAATACTACTTTAGAATCCTAATTCATACGGTTAAAAATGCTAGATAAAGTTATTGTAGGTAGCGAAGAATGGTGCTCCTTCCCTACGCTAGGTATTCCAACAATTAAAGCGCGTGTCGATTCGGGAGCAAAAACTTCGGCCTTACATGCTATTAATATTGCTATTTTCGAAAAAAACAGTGAAAGTTGGGTAAAATTTGACATCAATCCCATACAAAACAATGCCAAAGCGGTTATTCATTGCGAAGCGCCTCTTATTGACAAACGCGTGGTAAAAAGTTCTAGCGGTTTTAGAGAACAACGGTATGTCATCAAAACAAAACTCGAAATTGGAGGCAAAACTTGGGAAATCGAAGTAACACTTACCAACAGGGATTCCATGGGTTTCCGCATGTTGTTGGGACGCGAAGCCATGTCGGGGAGAGTATTGGTCGATCCCGAACAACGCTATTTATTGGGCCAACCCACAACCGAAAAATTAAAAGAATATTACTACGCATCCAACGAGACCAAAAAAGGATTAAAAATTGGACTATTAGCGAGTAATCCAGAATTATACAGTAATAAACGTATTATTGAAGCCGGCGAATTGAGAGGGCATGAAATGCACTTTTTGAACCTCAAATATTGCTACATGAAACTCGATGCCACCAAACCCGAAATTCATTACCGTGGTGGTAAAGTTTTAAACGATTTTGACGCCATCATTCCGCGCATTCGCCCCAGCATGACATATTATGGTTGTGCGTTAACCCGACAATTTGAAGCCCTAAAAGTGTTTGCTTTAAACAATGCTTCAGCCATAACGCAATCAAGAGACAAACTGTTTTCCTTGCAATTGTTATTGAATAATGGTGTGGATATTCCAACTACCGGATTTGCCAATTCACCTTTAGATACCGACGACTTAATAAAAATGGTAGGCGGATCACCCTTAATCGTAAAATTATTAGAAGGCACACAAGGAAAAGGAGTTGTTTTGGCTGAAACTAAAAAAGCAGCTGAATCGGTAATAAACGCCTTTAAAAGCTTGAATGCCAACATTTTAGTTCAAGAATTCATCAAAGAGGCCAACGGAAAAGATTTGCGTTTGTTTGTTGTGGATGGAAAAGTGGTGGCTGCTATGCAACGCGAGGCATTACCGGGTGAATTTAGAGCGAATATTCATTTGGGAGGTACCGCTTCCATCGTAAAAGTAACGGCCGACGAAAAAAAAATTGCCATCAAAGCAGCCAAAGCGATGAATTTAAAAGTAGCAGGTGTAGACATCATTCGTTCGTCTAAAGGACCGTTGTTGTTAGAAGTGAATTCTTCTCCTGGTTTGGAAGGAATTGAAGGTGCCACTCAAAAAGACATCGCCGGAGAAATGATCAAAGCAATTGAAAAGAATTTTAAGTGGAAATAACGAAATAACCGTACGGATGAAAAAACAACATGCCCTTCCAATTTTATTTTTAACCTTAGGAATTGCTATCACTATAATTGGTGCATTATTTAAAATTATGCATTGGCCTGGCGCTACAGCACTGCTTGCTACCGGCTTATTAGCAGAAGCTGCTGCCTTAATTGTTCTGATTATTTCTATTGCAAAACGTTTAAAATAAGCCCTGATATTTAGTCAAAATCAATTTGAAAACTGTTCAAAAACGCAATTGATTTTTCAATATCGTAATGCAAAATGCGGTCTTCGGTAACGAGGGAAACTTCTTCGCGGTATGATTTTAAAAAGCTTTCGATAAAATCACTAGATTGTAAAGGTCTTCTAAACTCAATAGCTTGCGAAGCATTAAATAATTCTATCGCCAATATGCGCTCTACGTTTTCAACAATGCGTAAGGTTTTTGTCGCAGCATTGGCCCCCATACTCACATGATCTTCCTGACCGTTGGAAGAAACAATACTGTCGATACTCGCTGGAGTGGCCAATTGTTTGTTCTGACTGGCAATGCTGGCAGCGGTGTATTGCGGAATCATGAAGCCCGAATTCAGTCCGGGATTGTTAACTAAAAAAGGTGGTAATCCGCGCAATCCCGAAATCAATTGGTAGGTTCTGCGTTCGGAAATACTTCCCAATTCTGACAAGGCGATGCCTAAAAAGTCTAACGCTAAAGCCAAAGGTTGCCCGTGGAAATTTCCACCTGAAATGATCAAATCTTCCCCAACAAAAATATTGGGATTATCGGTAACCGAATTGATTTCGGTGCGAAATACTTTCTTTACATAGTCAATCGCATCTTTGGAAGCACCATGAACTTGCGGTATGCAACGAAACGAATACGGATCTTGTACATGTGCTTTGGATTGTGCTATGATTTGACTGTCTTCTAATAAATCCCTGAAATGTTCGGCCGTTTGTACCTGCCCTTTGTGGGGACGAATCAAATGAATTAAATCGGTAAAGGGTTCGATTCGCCCGTCAAAACCTTCTAAAGAAATAGCACCAATAACATCGGCTAAATAAGCTATTTTTTGGGATTTGAGCAAACAATACGCCCCATAAGCACTCATGAATTGCGTACCGTTTAACAAAGCCAAACCTTCTTTGGATTGCAATACGATAGGCTCCCACCCCATTTTTGCTAATACTTTTGCGGCAGGTTGACGAAACCCATCACAATAGACTTCGCCTTCCCCTAATAAAGGCAAGGACAAATGAGCTAGTGGTGCCAAATCCCCTGAGGCCCCCAAAGAACCTTGGGTATAGATAAGTGGTAAAATATCATGGTTATAAAAATCGATCAAACGTTGTACGGTAAGCAGTTGCACACCCGAATGTCCATAGCTCAACGATTGTATTTTGAGCAACAACATGATCTTTACAATTTCATGCGGAACTGCTTCACCCGTTCCACAAGCATGTGATTTTACCAAATTTTCTTGCAATTTGGATAAATTTTCATTGGAAATTTTCACATTACACAACGACCCAAACCCGGTATTAATCCCATAAATGGGTTCAGAATGCGATTTCATTTTATCATCCAAATACGTTCTGCATTTTTCAATATTTACAATTGCTTCTTCCGATAATGCCAATTGTTTTCCTTGAAAAACAATTTCGTTAATGGTTTCAAGCGCTAATAAATCGGAACTGATGTAATGTATGGTTTCCATAGGTTGTATTAAAGTGCCAAAATTCTACAAACAATTGCTAAAAAACAACTTTTTTGAGGGGTAATTTACTATTCCCTTCTTTCTTCTACTTTCTTTCCTACTTACAAACATTTTTAATCGATTGTAAACAATTAAAAACGTTTTTCAATTTCAAAAATTGATAGTTTTGAAATTTAACCCTAGAAAATTATTAGAATAAACCAAAATAATGAATAGAAATTAAATGCGGAAACTTTATAAAATAAGCGTATTACTAATTATTGGAATGATTGGATATTCATTCGGAAATTATATTCCAATGGAAATATTTAACCCAAATTTTACAGATGAAAATTTAACAAAAAGTGACTATTATCGTTTACTGATCGCCATTATTTCTGCAATAATTACCTTTTTTGCAGTATTAGTAGCTCTCTTTAAAGATGATCTCAGGGAATTATGGAAACGACCAATCATTCAATTTTGTACCCCAGACGAAATGACCATAGAAGATTTAAATTCGTCATTAGAATCAGAAACTGCAAGTGATATACCAGTTGCAAAGCGATATTATTCAAGAATAGAAGTCAAAAATATCGGTAATATGCCCGCATTGAATGCAGAGATTTATCTTGACAAATTAGAATATATACCCAAAGACTCAACAATATCTCAAAATATTGAATGCTCTGGGGCTGCATTAAATTGGAATGGATCAGAATCTCATACCATAATTATTCCACCAGGTGGAAAAAAATTAATTAAAATAGTCGAAATTTTAGCACCTGAAAAGATCTCCACACCTGAATCCGAAAAAATAAACAAACCGCCTCTACTAACTATCGGGGAAATTGAAAATAATAAAGAGACTGCTAAAGGAAAATGGACAGCAACTTTTAGCTTATATGCACAAAATCTTAAGCCAATCCGTTTTACGGTTGAAATTGAATGGAATGGCGTTTGGAAAACAAGATTGACTGAATTCAAAAAATTATATAAAATCGCTCAAAAGATCTAACAAATGAAAAAGACATATTTAATTCAATTTAAAAGTTCTGATGCTTTTTTCTTTGAAAGCAAAGTTAAAACATTAGGGAGTTGGGTGAAGTATTTTGATGACAATTGGATCGTAGAAACAACTTTAACTGCAAAAGAGATATACGACAAGCTAAGTGTAGGAAATACAGATAAGAGCATTTTTATTATTCAACTTGATATTTCAAATTATTGGGGAAGAATGAATTCAAAATTATGGGATTATTTAAAATTACGTAGAAAATACAAATAACATATTTCTATTATTTTCTCCAACGTTGTCCAAAAATCGCATGTAGACTCCCTAGATCTTAGCAAGGAAATTGAAGAAACGGTTAGTAATAACAGTAGAAAATATTAGCAAGAGGGCGGTACAAATTAACCCTATAAAATAGTACCCAAAGTTATCGTCCTTTCGGTAGTCCGAATTAATATAAGGGGAAGTTTATTAGCCATGAAAAAAAATATTTTATTTTCATCAATTTATGCATTAATTATTTTAATTTCTTGCACAGAAAACGAAGAGTTAAATTCTATTTCAAAAACGAAAGAGAATATTAACAGTACGACTACAAGAGAAACGCCTGTTAAATTTCATTTGTTTTATGCTACTTGGGACGAATGGGGCAGAACAAGCCGTGATTGCAAAGGATTTGGGTTGTGTAACTTTACAAGTTGTACATTCTGTTGTACAGATGCATATGATAATATTGTAGATTGTATTGAGAATAATCGAATTGCAAATTCTGGAATAATAAAGATATTTGATAACACTAAATTAGGCTTCATGATTATCAAACTTAATCCAACAGATTCGACACATGATAATGCAATTAGAAATCGAAAAACTTTA
>NZ_JBILKB010000081.1:0-7744 GCF_044376915.1 Flavobacterium sp. | reverse complement strand
ACTGTGATTTTTCCTGTTCCTTCTGAAACATAAACACGAGCAACAGCGCATTTTCTTCTACCGATTTTGTGAATAACTCCCATTACTTAAGATCGTTTAGGTTAACTGTTTTTGGTTGTTGAGCGGCATGTTTGTGCTCAGAACCAACATTTACATTTAAATTTCTGAAAAGCTCAGCTCCTAATTTGTTTTTAGGTAACATCCCTTTTACAGCTTTCTCTACTAATAATGCAGGATTTTTTTGTTGCATTACTTTAGCAGTTAGAGTTCTTTGACCTCCTGGATAACCTGTGTGTCTGATGTACGTTTTGTCATCTAACTTGTTACCAGTAAGGTTGATTTTTTCTGCGTTGATAACAATTACGTTATCTCCACAATCAACGTGCGGTGTATAACTTGGCTTGTATTTACCTCTCAAAAGCATCGCCACTTTTGTAGATAAACGACCTAAGTTATGCCCTTCAGCGTCCACAACAATCCACTGCTTGTCTGCAGTCGCTTTGTTTGCTGATACTGTTTTGTAGCTTAATGTGTTCACAATAATTAATTTAAATTAAACATTCCATTCCCAATAAAGGGAGTGCAAAAGTACAATTAATTATTAGATATACAAATAGGGAGGCTAAAATATTATATAGAACCTGTTTTTGTGAAGACTATTATTCGTTTTTTTTGGCATATTTACACTAAAAAAACGTATTTTTACTTTTTAAATTGAAAGCATGAAAGCAAAAGCCACCTTAAAACAAATCGCAAAAGAATTTGAAGTATCTATTTCTACTGTGTCTAAAGCATTAAGCGATAGTCCCGAAATTAGCGAAGCTACCAAAATTAAAATTCAAGAATATGCGAAGTTGCAAAACTACAAGCCCAATAGCATTGCTAAAAATTTAAAAAATCAACGCACCAATACCATAGGTGTTATCATTCCTAATATTTTAAATCCCTTTTTTGCTAAAGTATTCAGTGGGATTGAAAAGGCAGCTTTATCAAAAGGATACAATGTAATTACAGGAATATCTAATGAGTCCCACGAAAAAGAAATGGAAGTGATGGACATGCTCAATAACGGTACTATAGACGGTTTTATCGTTTCAGTAGCAGAAGAAACACAATCCAAAAAAGAATATCAGCATTTCAAAGACATTATCAATAGCGGAACACCTATAGTTATGTTTGATCGTGTGGCCGAAAGTATAGTGTGTGATAAAGTAATTGTAGACGATTTTGAATCTGCCTTTGATGCCACCCAACATTTGGTTGCATTAGGCAGTAAAAAAATAGCCGTACTTTCTACTATCGGTAATTTAAGTGTAGGGCAATTGCGTTTTGAAGGCTATCAAAAAGCCCTAGAAGCAAATCATTACAGTGTGGATCCAAACTTACACATCATCGAAAATGACCTTGATGCATTTGATGTACAATTAGCCCAACTCATTGCGACTGAAAAAGTAGATGCATTTTTTGCGTTGGACGAACACGCTTCTACTATGGCCATGAAACTAGCCATTAAGAAAGGGATAAAAATCCCCGAAGAGTTAAATATTATAGGTTTTGCCGATGGTGTTTGGTCAAGACGATTGACGCCAAGTTTGTCTACCGTGAGTCAGCATGCCCCAGAAATTGGAGCCAAAGCTGCCGAATTGCTAATCAATAAATTGAACACAAAAGACGAATTTTATCAACACCAAACCGTAGTGGTGAAAACCGAATTGCGTCAGAGGGAATCGACCCGAAAACTATAATTGTGTTTTTTTATCATCGTTCCAAGTGATGTATCCAATAATTGCATTGAAAAAATAAAACGCATACTTGGCAACATTTGCAACATTCATCAACAAGATGTTTTGAATGATTTTGGTTAGGTTATAAAACTGCCACAAAAACCAGTTGTCTGGATACATGCGCGCCGTATTAAATGTTCCACCAAAAGTAATTCCTGCAGGTATCGCTATTGCAAAAAACAATTTCCAATCGATAGGTGTTTGCGCAATGTATTTAAAAGCAACATAATTTAATAGGATGGAAAAGAAAAATCCTAAAAGTATATTTCGGTAGAAAATAAAATCGATAGAGCGAAGTATCTTGCTTTTTTTCCACGCTTTAAAGACCAAATAGTTTCCAATAAAAGATACGGGGTACGTTAAAATTGCTCCTGCATTTCCCAATAAATAATCGATACTGCCACTTAAAAAAGTATTGCAGGTTGTAATTAAATTTCCGAAGTTATTTTTTTTGGTTACTAATCTATTTCCAATCATGGAAAACCCTGTGTTTACAATCGAAACATAGCCCAAAAAGAAAACATAATTTGTGCCTTGAAAAGTGAAATCTATTTCGGTATTGTGATAGCCTAATGTTAATGAAGCTGCAAGTACAATGGCTAATCCAATAAAATCGAGATACGTACTATTGGTTATTTTCTTTATTGTAGTAATGATAGTATTACTCATTTATTCTTTAGTGAAGTTAAATCGCATACCGCCTTGTTTCAAGACAAAACTGTTTTCGTCAAAAATCATTTCGATTCCTGCGGGTGCAAATATAAATGTTTTTTCTGCTTTAAAAGTCAATGGAAAGGCACTTTGTCCGGTTGCCTGTGCAATCAAGTCTCCGTTTTTTTCAGAAAGCATAATTTTTATTGGTAGCTCTTTTGATACATAAGTTCCTGTAAATTTAGCTAGTTCAGTAGTGTCAACTTTTGTAAATGTTGGAAACGGAAAAGGCATTTTGTAGTAAATACTAAGAATCCCAATCATAATGTCATTTCTATTAAAGTTATCTCCGTTTACCATTAGGGATATGCCTAATTTTTCTGTAGGATAATACCCCACAACGGCTCTAAAACTTTCAATACCCCCGGTGTGACCATAAAAACGTCTTTCGCCAAAAGGAAATTGCACCAATGCTTTGCCATAACCTTCTTTGATTTCTTTCATTTGTTCTAAAGAAGTAGGTTTGATCAATTTTCCATCAAAAAGCGCATACATAAATCGCGTTACATCGGCTGTAGTTGAAATAATGGCTCCTGCCGAATAGGCAATTGAATTTTCCCACTCAGGAATTTTCTCCCATTGGGTACCATTATAGGTATACGAATAACTTTCACCTTTAGCTGTATTGATTTTTTCCGATGGAAAATACGTGTTTACCAAGTTGGCTTTTTTAACAATTCGAGTTTGAAGGTTTTCGGCGTAGGATTTTTTGGTGAGCGTTTCAATAATGTAGCCCAGTAAATTATAGTTTGAATTGCTGTATTCGTGTTTGGTTCCGGGTTCAAATAAGGGTTTATAAGTGCTTATTTTTTGAATCATTTCATCTTTTGAATGGAAACGATAGATGTTTTTTGCGGTAATTGAATCGCCATTTATGTAATCTACAATACCTGTTCTATGATGCAATAAATCATACATCGTGATTTTTTCTGCATTGGGAATATTTGGATAGAAACGACTCAATTTAGTTTGAAGATTTAATTTTTTCTCTTCCATCAATTGCATGATCATCACCGCTGTGAAGGTTTTCGATATTGAACCAATTTTATATTTGGTCAATCTATCGGCTGCAATTTGTTTTTCTACATCGGCAAAACCGTAGGCTTTATTAAATACTACATTTTCACCATCACGAATACAAAGTGAACCCATGAATTTGTCATTTTTAGTCAAATAGGAGAGTAAACTGTCTATTTTTTGAAAGCGATCTTGCGCAACGGTCAGTATCGAAAAAGTCAAGGATAAAAATAGGATTATCTTTCTCATGGTATTTTTTAATATTTGGTATTCATATAATTGGTTCTTTTGCTTCAATTGGGTTTAAAGGCTGTAAAACATAAATGCTATGCTAATGTTGTTGCGATTGCATCTACCTTCTTTTATGGTAGCAGCCAACGGCCAACGATCTTTTCTTTAATGCGCTTCCAGCCAGTTTTTACCCAATCCAATTTCTACATCTAACGGAACTGCCATTTTGAAGGCATTTTCCATTTCGTATTTAATCATCGGTTGGATTCTTTCTAATTCGGAGTTGTGCACGTCAAAAACCAATTCGTCATGTACTTGCAAAAGCATTTTTGATTTCCAATGTTCAGTGGTTAACTTTTTATGAATGTTAATCATCGCAATTTTGATAATATCGGCTGCAGAACCTTGAATGGGGGCGTTTACTGCATTGCGTTCGGCACCACCACGAACAATAGCGTTTGCCGAGTTGATGTCTTTCAAATAACGTCTTCTGCCTGAAATGGTTTCTACATAGCCGTTTTCTCTGGCAAAATCGACTTGCGAACTCATAAACGATTTTAGTTTGGGATAGGTTTGATAGTATGCTTCGATCAATTCGGCACTTTCTTTTCGAGATAAGTTGGTTTGATTGCTCAATCCAAATGCCGAAACGCCATAAATAATACCGAAGTTTACCGTTTTTGCATGGCTACGCTGTTCTTTTGTTACTTCGTCTAAAGGGACATTGAATACTTTTGCCGCCGTACTTTTGTGAATGTCTTCGTTATTTTGAAAGGCTTTGATCATGTTTTCTTCGCCACACATAGCGGCAATGATGCGCAATTCAATTTGAGAATAATCGGCAGAAAGTAGGGTGTAATTCTCATCACGCGCTACAAACGCTTTTCGAATCAATCTGCCTCTTTCGGTGCGTATCGGAATGTTTTGTAAATTCGGATTATTAGAGCTCAAACGGCCTGTTGCTGCAACCGTTTGCATGTAATCGGTATGAACACGACCTGTTTTTTCATCCACTTGATTGGGCAATGCATCAATATACGTACTTTGCAATTTCACCATTTGACGCCATTCTAAAATATCGCGCACAATTTGATGTTCGTTTGCCAAATAACTCAATACTTCTTCCCCGGTGGCATATTGACCGGTTTTGGTTTTCTTTTGTTTGGTTCCTCCAATTTTTAGTTTGTCGAATAAAATATCCCCCAATTGTTTGGGAGACGCCAAGTTGAATTTCTCACCTGCGGTTTCATAAATTTGTTGTTCAAACGCATCAATGTCTTTTTGCATAGCAACCGACATACTTTTTAGAAATGCTACATCCAAACGAATACCTTCTTTTTCCATATCGGCTAAAACAGGAACCAGCGGAATCTCGATTTCGTCAAATAATTTTTTGGTCCCCACTTTTTCTAAAATCGGTTGAAAATGTGCTGCTAGTTGGAAGGTAATATCGGCATCTTCAGTCGCATATTCTTTGATGTCTTCCAAAGGGACATCACGCATGGAAAGTTGCCCTTTTCCTTTTTTGCCAATCAACGTTTCAATGGATTTTGGCGTATATTTCAAATAGGTTTCCGACAACACATCCATGTTATGACGCATATCAGGATTAATCAGATAATGCGCAATCATGGTGTCAAATAATTTTCCTTTGACTTGCACGTTGTAATTCGAAAGAATCTTCAAATCATATTTTATGTTCTGACCAATTTTTTCGATGCTTTCATTTTCGAAGAATGGTCTAAATTTTTCAATTAAAAATTGCGCTTCTTCCTGATTTTCGGGAAACGGAACATAAAATCCTTTTCCTTTTTCGAAAGAGAATGATATGCCAACTAACTCGGCATTTAATGCATCCAATCCCGTAGTTTCGGTATCAAAACAAACTGAAGTTTGACTTAATAAATTTTGCAATAATAATTTTGTCGGCAAATCACCTTGAATTATTTGGTAGAAATGCGAGGTATTTTCTAGTGTTGCATAATAGGAAAGCAGCGATGTTGGTTCATCAGATTCGTCGCTGAAACCAAACAAATCAAATTGTTCTTCATTTGTTTTTTTGGAGACCACTTTTTTTACAGTTTCTTCTTCAGCTCCCCCTTCGGGGGTTGGGGGACTATCATATAGTTTATCAAATTGCGCTTTCATTTGACGAAATTCCAATTCCTGAAACAATGCATCGGTTTTTTCTACATCGGGTTTAGATAATTCATAATCATCGGCATCAAAAGTAACCGGACAATCTAGTAGGATTGTGGCTAATTTTTTAGATAGAATTCCCAATTCGGCATTGGCTTCGATTTTATCTTTTATTGCTCCTTTGAGTTGGTGCGTGTTGGCCAATAAATTTTCTAATGTGCCAAATTCGGCCAAGAATTTTTTAGCGGTTTTTTCGCCCACGCCGGGTAATCCCGGAATGTTATCGGCAGCATCACCCATCATACCTAAGAAATCAATCACTTGATCAGGACGCTCAATTTCAAATTTTTCTAAGACTTCAGGGATGCCCCAAATCTCGATATCGTTACCCATTCGGGCTGGTTTGTACATGAAAATGTTTTCCGAAACTAATTGGGCAAAATCTTTATCTGGCGTTACCATAAAGACTTGAAACCCCTCTTTTTCTGCTTGTTTTGCTAATGTTCCAATTAAGTCATCGGCTTCAAAACCCGCTTTTTCAACAATAGGGATGTGCATCGCTCGCAACAATTCTTGAATATAAGGAACTGCAATTTTTATGGCTTCTGGCGTTTCATCGCGATGGGCTTTGTATTCCTGATACATTTCAAAGCGATAATCACTGCCTCCTTTGTCAAAGGCGACCGCTAAATGATCGGGTTTTTCACGTTTTATAACATCCATTAAGGAATTCATAAATCCCATAATGGCAGAGGTGTCCATTCCTTTTGAGTTGATGCGTGGGTTTTTTATAAAGGCATAATATCCTCTAAAAATAAGGGCATATGCATCCAATAGAAAAAGTCTTTTTTGAGCCGCCATAAACTGATAATTGTTTTAAAGACGTAAAAATACAATTCTTAATTCATATACACTTTGTTAAATTTCATTAAATACAGTAGATTTTTGAACAACTTGTGCGTTACTTTGCAAAAAAAATTGCAAATGCTTCGTTGGATCATTTTTTTACTATTTGTAGCCATTTTGGAAATTTATGCCTTTCAAGCCTTTAAAACCTTGATTAGATCGAAGTGGTTTTTCATATTTTATTATGTTACTTCGGCAGTAGCTATAGCATTTATAGTTTATCAGTTGTTTCATTTTGATCGTAAAGTGGGACAAACACCCAAAACCATGCTCACCTTTGGCTTGTTGTTATTGCTTTATTTACCAAAGTTGTTAATCACAATTATATTATTTGGCGAAGACCTGGTTCGGTTTGTGATGGGATTATTTTCATGGGCCACAAAAAATACAAGCGAAAGTTTCTTGCCTGAACGAAGAAAATTTGTCAGTCAAGTAGCATTAGGAATTGCCGCCATCCCATTTGTTTCCTTGTTATATGGAGTAACGTTAGGAAAATATAATTTCAAAGTGATCAAACAAACCCTGTTTTTTCCAGATTTGCCGGATGCATTTGACGGTACGACTATTACACATATTTCAGATGTACACAGCGGGAGTTTTGATGACGAAGCAAAAATTCAATATGCAATTGATTTGATTAATCAGCAAAATTCTGATTTGGTTTTGTTTACTGGCGACATTGTAAATACACATGCCAAAGAAATGGATCCATGGATCGATACGTTTAAGGGCATACACGCTCCAAAATATGGTAAGTATTCCATTCTCGGAAATCATGATTATGGCGAATATGTAGAATGGAATTCTTCGGCTGAGAAACAGGCCAACTTTGAAGCCATTAAAGACATACATCGTAAAATTGATTTTAAATTATTACTGAACGAACACATAAAAATCGAAAATGGCCAGCACCAAATTGCACTGGTAGGAGTCGAAAATTGGGGTCGAAAATTTGG
>NZ_JBILKB010000026.1:0-25452 GCF_044376915.1 Flavobacterium sp. | reverse complement strand
ATAAAGTAGCATTAGTTACTTGCAGGACCTATGACGATTATAGTTCGGCTGAGTTAGCAGCTTGGTTGAGTTTTAATCCCTACTCGTTTTTGCACGTGATACATCCGGCCTATGCACATGCACAAAAAATAACACTTGAAAAACGATTCAAAGGAGTTGCCCACAAATACCAAGATTTCAAAGACGAGGACATTCTTATCGCTGAAAATAGCACTGCGTTTTATATTTATGAAATCGAAACCAAAGACCAACTTTTTACGGGCATCATTGCGGGTGCTTCAATAGCAGATTATCAAAATGGGTACATCAAAAAACACGAAGACACCTTGCAATATCGTGTGGAATTGTTCAAAGATTATTTGCACCAAACGCATTTTAATACCGAACCCGTATTAATTACCTATCCCGATAGTATCGAAATCAATACCTTCCTTTCGCTACAAAAACAACAGCAACCTGTTTATTCGTTTGCTACCCCCAATAAAGAAAAACATACCTTGTGGAAATTGGATACCCAAACCGAAATGGATTGGCTGGTCGAACATTTCGAAAAAATTCCGAATTTATATATTGCCGACGGCCATCACCGATCGGCTTCTGCCGAATTGTTATACGAGCAAAACAACTATCTAGGCAACGAAAATTTGAATTATTTCATGAGCTTTTTGATTGCTGAAAGTACTGTAAAAATATACGAATATAACCGTTTGGTAAGGGATTTAAATGGGTTAACCAAAGACGATTTTATCAATAAACTAGCCGAACATTTCATCATCAAAACCAAAGATCAAGAATTGTGGAAACCACAAAATAAGTTTGAATTTGGGATGTATTTAGGCGATAGTTTTTATGCGCTGTTTTACAAACACGATCAACACGAAGAATCTTCGCTATTAAATAATTTAGATGCACAAATATTGTATACTACTGTATTGCATCCTTTATTAGGTATTGAAGATTTGCGCAACGACGAACGCATTGACTATATACCCGGTAAACAATCGATTGCCACTATTAAAGAATTAGTTGACGAAGGTGAATTTGAAGTAGGCTTCATGCTCTACCCTTCTGATATCGACGAAATTAAAGCACTAGCAGACAACAACTTAATTATGCCACCCAAATCAACCTACATAGAGCCAAAATTTAGAAATGGATTGGTGGTGTATGAATTGTAAGTTTTCGATCAATAAAGAAATAATATGCCAATAGCTCAAAATCTTATCGAAATAAAATCCCAAATTCCTGCTCACGTGACTTTGGTTGCGGTTTCAAAAACCAAACCTGTGGCTGATTTGATGGAAGCTTATCATGCGGGGCAACGTATTTTTGGAGAAAATTATGTGCAAGAACTAGTTGAAAAGCACGATGCGCTTCCTAAGGACATACAATGGCATTTTATTGGCCATTTGCAATCGCGAAAAGTAAAACAGTTGGCGCCATTTGTAAATTTAATTCATGGTGTGGATAGTTTTAAATTATTGTATGAAATCAACAAACAAGCGGCCAACAACAAACGTATAATTGATTGCTTATTGCAAATTCATATCGCCGATGAAGAAACCAAATTTGGATTAGATGAAGAAGAATTAAATGATATTGTAACGTCTGAAGAATTTAATACTTTAAAGAACATCAGAATCGTAGGACTAATGGGAATGGCAACTTTCACCAACAACCAAAACCAAATCGAAAAAGAATTCAACAATCTGAAAACTATTTTTGATAAACTCCGAACTCAAAACTCCGAACTCAAAACTCTTTCTATGGGCATGTCTGGAGATTTTCCACTCGCTATTTCTTGTGGCAGTACAATGGTTCGAATTGGAAGTAGTATCTTTGGAAGCAGATAAAAGATCATAGACGAATTACTAATCACTTATTACAAATCACATATTTGTACTGTATACTCGACATAGAAACCACTGGTGGGCAATACAATGAAGAAGGTATTACCGAAATTGCTATTTATAAGTTTGATGGCCATGAAGTTGTAGATCAATTTATCAGCTTAGTGAATCCCGAAAAACCCATACAGCCTTTTGTAGTAAAATTAACCGGTATCAATAATGCTATGTTGCGCAGTGCTCCAAAATTCTATGAAGTCGCTAAACGCATCATTGAAATCACCGAGGGTTGCATCGTAGTGGCTCATAATGCTTCCTTTGATTACCGAATCTTACAAACCGAATTCAGACGTTTGGGGTATGATTTCAAGAAACCCACTTTATGTACGGTTGAATTAGCCAAAAAACTTATTCCGGACCAACTTTCCTATAGTTTGGGAAAATTAGTTCGTGCGTTAGGCATTCCCATGTCTGATCGTCACCGTGCGAGCGGAGACGCCTTGGCAACAGTGAAATTATTCAAAATGCTTTTAGCAAAAGATGTTGAAAAAGAAATTTTGAAAAGCTTCGTTAAAACCGAAATTAAATCGGGCATGTCGCCTAAATTATTGGATATCGTAGAAAATTTACCTTCAAAAACTGGAATTTATTACATTCACAATGAGAAAGGAGATTTAATCTATATTGGTAAAAGTAAAAATATCAAAAAAAGGGTCAACCAACATTTTACTGGCACAACCACTAAATGTAAAAAAATACAGCGCGATGTGTTTGCAGTCACCTATGAAGAAACAGGTAGTGAATTGATTGCATTGCTAAAAGAAAGCGAAGAAATAAAAATCAACAAACCGATTTATAACCGAGCGCAACGCAAAAGCATTTTTCAGTATGCGCTTTACCAAAATAAAAATACCGCGAGTTATTGGGCCTTAACCGTTGAAAAAGCTGACGGTCGGAAAAAAGAAATCACCTCGTTTACTAGTTTACAGGAAGGTAAAAATGCCTTATTTAAGATTACAGAAAAATACAATTTATGCCAAAAGGTCAACGGACTGTATGACACTAAAAACGGATGCTTTCAATACAAAATAAAAGAATGTAACGGGGCTTGTTTGGGCGAAGAAGCCCCAGAAACCTATAACGAACGTGTAGAAGAATTTATAAATGAAACCGCATTTGAAAACAATAACATGGTACTATTAGATCGCGGACGATCGTTTGACGAACGCAGTGCCGTATTGATCGAGAATGGGGTGTACAAAGGCTATTGTTTTTACGAATTAAACTATCAAATAACCAATATCGATATTTTAAAAAACATCATCATTCCCATGCAACACAACCGGGATGTCAAAACGATTATCCAAAGTTATTTGCGTAAAAATAAAATATTCAAAATCATTAAATTTTAGCTTTGAATTATCTGATCACAATAATAGGACCCACCGCAATAGGAAAAACTTCCTTAAGTATTGCTTTAGCTCAACATTTTGGTTGTAATATTATTTCGTGCGACAGTAGACAATTTTTTAAGGAAATGAAAATTGGTACTGCGGTACCTTCAGATAAAGAATTAGCGGCTGCTCCCCACCACTTCATTCAAAACAAATCGATTTTTGAGTCGTATTCGGTGGGAGATTTTGAACAAGAAGCGTTGACAAAATTGGACGAACTATTTCAAAAAAGCAATATCCAAATTATGGTTGGAGGTTCGGGTTTATATGTAGATGCGATATTGAAAGGGTTTGATGATTTTCCAGCAATTGATGAACCGGTTAGACATTCCATTAATGAAAAATTTGATCGTTTAGGAATTGACTATTTGCAAGAGCAATTACAACTGTTAGACCCATCCTTTTTCGCTACAATTGCTAACCAAAACCCACAAACATTACAAAATCCACAACGAATGAAACGCTTTGTAGAAGTGTGTATCGGAACTGGAAAACCGTATTCGAGTTTTATTGGAAAACGAAAAAACAAAAGAAAATTTACACCAATCATCATTGGTTTAGACGCGGAAAGAGAACATATTTACAGCAGAATCAATCAGCGGGTAGACCTCATGATACAAGACGGACTCGTAGCGGAAGCGAAAGCTCTGTATCCATACAAACAGCTGAATGCTTTACAAACAGTGGGGTACAGAGAATTGTTTGATTATTTCGATTCCGAGATTAAAGATACTGTATTACTCAGTAATGCCGTAGAACAAATCAAAATGAATACCCGACGCTTTGCCAAACGACAAATGACTTGGTTTAAACGAACAGAAAACGTAAGTTGGTTTGACTATACTATTGACAGAAATGAAATCATTACGCTTTTAGAAAAAAGAGTAAAGGAATAAATTACAATAAAAAAGCCCTGATTATTTAGGGCTTTTTTTATTATTTTTTGATCACCAATCGAAAACCTTCGCCATGAATGTTTAAGATTTCCACATCCTCGTCTAATTTCAAGAATTTTCTCAATTTGGCAATATATACATCCATACTTCGTGATGTAAAGTAGTTGTCGTCTCTCCAAATCTTTGTCAATGCTAACTCTCTCGGCATCAAATCATTTTCGTGCAGTGCTAACATTTTCAACAATTCACACTCTTTAGGAGATAATTTAATGGGTTCTTGACCTGGGAACGTTAAGAAACGTAATTTTGAATTCAAATGGAATTTGCCAATTTCGAATTCAAATTTTGTAGTATCTGGACGTACCTCAGTTGCTTTACGTTGAATGATAGCTTTGATTTTCATCAACAAGACCTCTGAATCAAAAGGTTTGTTCAAATAATCATCTGCTCCTACTTTATAGCCTTTTAACACATCTTCTTTTAGTGTTTTTGCAGTTAAAAATACAATAGGCACTTCTAGATTTTTTTCGCGTATTTCTCTCGCCAATGTATATCCATCTTTATAAGGCATCATCACATCTAGAATACACAAGTCAAAAGTATCTTTTTTGAATTTTTCAAATCCCTCCATTCCGTTTTTAGCCAACGTAACATCGAAATCATTGATCATCAAATAATCTTTTAAAACGGCACCAAAATTTGGATCGTCTTCTACTAATAATATTTTTTTTCCTTCCATAGTAATTGAATATTTCTTTAGTTTATTAATGGCATTTTTATAATAAAGGTACTTCCTTTTCCTTTTTCGCTTTCTACATAAATTTGACCATTATGGTCTTCTACAATTTGTTTTACGTATGCTAATCCCAATCCATGTCCTTTGACATTGTGCAAATCTCCTGTATGTTCTCTATAAAACTTTTCAAAAACACGTTTTTGAGCTACTTTGCTCATTCCTGCTCCCTGATCTTGTATTTTTATCAATATAAAATCTTTTATATTTTCGGTGAACACATCAATAATAGGAGCTTCTGGAGAATATTTAATGGCATTATCCAACACATTTACTAATAAATTGGTAAAATGCACCTCATTGAGTAAAATAGTAGTTCTAGTTGCTTCAAAATGCTGGTATATTGTTCCTTCACGATCTTCAACAATCAAACTCACATGTTCTATAGCATCTTCTATAATTTCAACCACATCTCTAGGTTCTTTAGAAATATCCAATTCATTCTTTTCTAACTTAGAAATCCGCAATACATTTTCAACTTGAGCATGCATGCGCTTGTTTTCATCTTTAATCATTTGCAAATAGCGCTGCACCTTTTCTTTATCGTCTATAATTTTTGGGTTTTTTATGGCATCTAAGGCTAAATTAATAGTAGCAATTGGCGTTTTAAACTCATGGGTCATGTTATTGATAAAATCGGTCTTGATTTCTGAAATTTGTTTTTGTTTAATCAACTGATTTAAAGCACTCGAATACGTCAAAACAATTACCAAGGTAAACAACAACGATAAACTTGAAATTCCAATTAAGGATGAAAAAACAAACTTACTTTTCTGCGGAAATCGAACTAACAATTGGTATTTTGACATTCCTTCATTATCCTGAAAAACAGGAATTCCATACGTGGTGTTTTTCTCATATCGGAACTTATCCGAACGAATTTTAGTAGCCAAGCCATTACTGTAAATTCCGAACTCAAAAGGGGTTTTTACACCATACTTTTTTAATTCAGCTTTAAGTATTACTTTCAATTCTTCGTTGGAAATTCGCTGTTGCAAAGGTTTTTGTGCAACAATATCTTTAAAAACAACCTCATAATTTGCTTTGTCTAAACTTGACAAACTGCCTGATTTTAAATTGGTTATATTTGGTTTGTTGTTTAATTGAAAATTAGCATCCGTTATCGTATTTCCATTGTAAACTTCGGTTTTTCGTTTTGATATTAACGTACCAATATTGATAGAATCAGAAGTATTATCAAAAAAAGAACTGTTTATTCCATAATTCTCAGCAACTAAAGTATTGGTATAAATGATGGTTTCATTGGTCTTGGTATCGCGCTCATAAAAATATACTTCTTTCAGCTGACTTGTTTCTGGATCTTTTCCTATACTGTCTTTGATCTCGTTATATTTCGTAAAAAAAGAAATCAATTCCTTTTCTTTCAAATTGTTAGAAACATTCCCTAAAACCTGCTGAACGTGATATTTAAACTCTTCTTCATTTTTATTCAACGAGGTTGTAATCCAATACAATTGAACTAAAATAATGCCGATTAATGACAAACTCATTAAAAAGACCAACAATCGAAATCTTGACTTATTCATCGAAACAAATTTAACATTTTAACATTTATTGCTAAAATTTATTAACCAAAGATTAACATAAAAACTTTTTTTTAAAGTTTTGATAAAATTTTAAGAATTTCGTCGGTCTGAACAAACGTTTCTTTTAAGTCGATATTAGAGATAACAAAATCACTTTTCTTACTTTTTTCGGCATCGGAAAGTTGGTTTTTCATCCGATTGAGGACAGCTTCTTCGCTGACATTGTCACGCAACATCGCACGTTGTATTCTAATTGCCTCGGGAGCTGTTACTAAAATCACTTTGTCACATGCTGCATTACCACCCGTTTCAAATAAAATAGCCACTTCTTTAACCACAAAGGGTTCCGATTTATATTGTTGCATCCATCCTAAAAAATGTGCTTTTACTAAAGGATGCACAATAGCATTTAACTTGTGCAATAGATCGGGGTCTGAAAATACCAATTTAGCAATTGTTTCACGATCTAATTTTCCATCGGCAGCAATTACGTTTTGCGAAAAAATGGCTTTGATTTGAGCAACAACTTCAGGCTGCTCCATAAGCGATTTTGCAGCTTCATCAGCAACATATACCGGAATACCTTTTGAAGCTATATAGTGCGCTACAGTAGATTTGCCGCTTCCAATACCCCCTGTTAAACCGATAATTTTTGTCATCCTTATTTTTTAAAAAACAATTCAGGAAATGCTACTTCTGGCTCTTGTTTTAAAATGAAAATTTTATAATAGGATTTTAAAAATCCTTTTCCATACCCATAAAACTGAATAATTGCAGCATAAAGTGAATAATACGCAATAGTAATGTTCTTATTTTGCATCCAAGAAACCAGGAATAAAAGCAAGAAATAACCTGAATATAAAGCCATAAAATAAGGCCAATTTAAAAGCAACAGCACAAACGACAACCCAAAACCAATCACAAACAAACCTGGAAACCAAAACGTGATTTTTGCATGCTCTGGATACCACGCGTTTAATATAGGGCGCGCTTTGCCAAACTTATTCACTTGTATTTGAAACTTATCCCAGCTAATACGTCTTTTATGATATACAAAAGCGGTTTTAATAAGTTTGGTTTTAAAACCCAAATTCCATAAACGAATTGACAAATCGGGGTCCTCTCCGGGATGAATGTTTCCAAATCCATTCGAAGCTTCAAAAGCAATTTTTGACAATCCCATATTAAAACTTCGGGGTTGAAATTGGGTTACTTTTTCACTTCCTCCACGAATACCTCCTGTTGTCAAAAAGGAAGTCATGGTAAAATTTATAGCTTTTTGAATATCTGAAAACGAATCTAAGGCTGCATCGGGACCTCCAAAGCAATCCACGTATTCTGCATTTAAACTATGTGTAACTTGTGATAAATAATCAGCTGGCAGAATACAATCGGAATCCAAAATAAGAAAATAATCTCCTTTTGCTACCCTCATTCCGTAATTTCTAGAATCACCCGGACCCGAATTGGGCTTAAAATAATAAGAAATGGTCAACTTGGATTGGTACTTTTCTATAATTGCATCACAGGTTATCGTAGATCCATCTTCCACCACTACCACTTCAAATGGAATATTTGAAGTAAATTTTGACAAACTGTCTAACAATTCATCAATTTCATCGGGCCTATTGTAAACGGGAATAATAAAAGAAAAATACATATCTTATTTTTTACAAACCTACAAAAAATAGCGATTTCATAACGTGCATTACACAAAATAAAATCCAAATTCTATGAACAAATTCGGCAAAAAAAAATCCTGAAAATTCAGGATTTTTTTACTTATAAAGTACTCGTTTATTTTATACTTGGAACGTGAACCATTTCATTCGTGTCGGCTTGGTAATCTACTCCTTCAAATCCAAAACCAAATAAATTCAAGAAATCTTGTTTGTAACCCGCTAAATCTCCTAATTCAACCAAAGATTCTGTCGTAGATTCCAACCATAATTTTGCAATTCGTTCTTGAACATCTGGACGCATTTCCCAATCATCAATTCTAATTCTACCTTGTTCATCTGTAGGAACCGCATTTCCAGTAAACAATCTTTGTTGGTACAAACGTTGGATTTGCTCGATACATCCTTCGTGAATCCCTTCAGCTTTCATGATTTTATACAAAAGAGAAATATATAATGGAATCACAGGAATTGCAGAACTTGCTTGCGTTACTAATGCTTTGTTAACCGAAACATAAGCTTTACCATTCAAATCTGACAATTGTTTTGTAATTTCAAAAGCCGTAGCTTCTAAATGATCTTTAGCTCTTCCAATCGTTCCTTTTCTATAAACAGCTTCTGTTACTTCAGGTCCAATGTAAGAATAAGCAATTGTTGTGGCACCTGGAGCTAAAACACCTGCACCTTTTAATGCATTCATCCACATAGACCAATCTTCACCCCCCATTACAACAACTGTATTGTCTATGTCTTCTTGGTTAGCCGGTTCAATTGAAACTTGCGTAACATTGCCCGTATGGAAATCAACCGTTTTATTGGTAAAAGTTCCTCCAATTGGTTTCAACGTAGAACGATGTAAGACACCAGTTGTTGGGTGCTGACGAACCGGAGAAGCCAAACTATAAATGACTAAATCAACCTGACCCAAATCGGCTTTAATCAATTCAATGGCTTGGTTTTTTACTTCGTTTGAAAATGCATCTCCATTAATACTTTTTGCATACAAACCAGCTTTTGTAGCTTCCACCTCAAACGCTGCAGAATTGTACCAACCTGGCGATGCTGTTTTTCCTTCTGAAGGTTCTTTTTCAAAAAATACACCTAAAGTAGCCGCATCTGAACCAAAAGCACTTGAAATTCTTGAGGCCAATCCGAAACCGGTAGAAGCACCAATAACCAATACTTTCTTAGCACCGTGAATAGCACCTTTTGATTTAACATATTCGATTTGATTTTTTACGTTTTGTTCGCAACCTTTTGGATGGGCTGTCAAACAAATAAATCCGCGCATTCTTGGCTCTATTATCATTTCTTTAGTATATTAAATGGTTTTTATCTTAATTGATTTGGTTACAAAAGTAACTGAAAATTTTAATTCAACAAAGCTTTCGCATGTTCCAATGCCGATGCCGTTACCTCCTTACCCGATAACATCTCTGCAATTTGCGCTATGCGATCTTCTGGTGACAACAAAACCAATTCGGAAATTGTAGTAGCTCCATGACTTCGCTTTACTACTTTATAATGGGTATCCCCTTTGGCTGCTATTTGTGGCAAATGCGTAATCGCAAAAACTTGCATGGTAAGACTCATTTCTTGCATGATTTCACCCATCTTTATTGCAATCTCACCCGACACTCCGGTATCAATTTCATCAAAAATGATGGTTGGTAATTTTGAATAATGCGCCAAAATAGATTTAACAGCCAGCATAATACGCGACATTTCACCACCTGAAGCTACTTTTTTCAGCAGGCCAAAATCGGTACCTTTATTAGCAGAAAACAAAACATTCAACTCATCTTTCCCTGCAGAAAAATAGTGTTCTGTGGTAACTAAATCAAATTGAAAATTAGCTTCTGCCATACCCAGTTGCGCAAGAATTGTTTTGATTTTTGAAACCAATTGTGGAATGGCTTCTTTTCTGTCATTTGTGATTTGTTGCGCTATCGCATCAATTGCTGCAATGGCTTTTTGCACTTCCAACTCTGTTTTTTGAATTTGAACCTCTAAATCATCCACTTTTAATACTTTGTGATCCAATTGATCTTGAATCACAAGCAATTCTGCAATGGATTGCACCTGATGTTTTTTTTGCAAGCTGTATAAGGCTTGAAGCTTAGCATTTACATAATCCAAACGCTCCGGATCGGCATTGATTCTATCATTGCTTTGTTCGCATTCATTAAAGAGATCTTCCAGTTCAAGAAAAGTGCTTTGAAAGCGTTCCGAAAGTTCCAAATAAGTTGCTGAAAAGGGACTAAGCTTTTGTAGCGCCAATCTCATTTCTTTTAATTGAACAATTGCACCAATTTGCTCTTCGTTGGCAATAGCTAATATCCTAGAAAATTGTTCCTTTATGAATTCCACATTACTCAATTGCTCTAACTCTTGCTCAAGAATTTCTTGCGCTCCCTCTTGTAAATTAGCAGCTAGTAATTCGTTCAATAAAAACGAATGGTATTCGTGTTCTTTTTCTAGTAATTGCTTTTCGGCCAACATTTCATGCAATTGCTTTTGCTTGGCTTTTAAATCAGCTAATTGTTGTTGATATTTCGCTACGGAAGTCGAATTATTAGCCACAGCATCAATAATTTCCAATTGATACACTGCTTCTGTCAATGCTCTAGTCTGATGCTGGGAATGAATATCCAATAAATACGTACCTAATTCTTGTAATTCTTGAAGATTCACCGGACTATCATTTATAAATGCGCGGGATTTTCCTGTGGGTAAAATCTCTCTGCGAATAATAGTTCGCTCTTCATAATCCAAATCATTTTCAGCAAAAAAGGCTTCCAAATGATAATTTTGAATCGAAAAAGTAGCTTCAATAATGCATTTTTGTGCTTTATCTTTTAAAGAAGTTAAATCGGCTCTATTTCCCAAAACCAACCCTAAGGCTCCCAGTAAAATCGATTTACCAGCACCCGTTTCTCCTGTAATCACTGAAAACTGATTTGAAAAATCGGTTTCAAGAGATTCGATCAAGGCGTAGTTTTTTATGGAAAGTGAAAGCAGCATACTTTATGAATTCAGGAGCATTAACTTATCTAATTTTATTCCACTTTTGAGAATTTAAGGGGGAAATCCGTTGCAATGTTTCCAGAAGTTTTGCATTATCCATACGCGGACCTTCTGCAAAAATTGAGACAATTTCATCAGCTTTAGCATCAAAAAAAGTTCGGGCCAATAAAGAATTCGGTCGGACTTTTTGAATTTCTGCTAATGTGGAAATTGAAGTGGCTATTGCCTCTTTACTTTTTAAAAGGTCATCAGCCATGGTATCTAATCCTAATCTATGATATTGATACATTGCTGTTCTATAGGGTAAGAAAGTCGCTGACAATAAATCGGAAATTAAAAAATTTCGGTTATTATTGGTGCCTTCTGTTTGACTCCATCCTTTATAACCACTAGTTTCTGCAACATTAACAATATTTGAAGCTATTCCCAAGTATTTAGTTCCTCCTTTTAAGGCAAACGAATCCATATCCATCCCAATAATTAAGTTAGCGTAATAGGCTAAAACAGAAACCAAATTAGAATTGAAACTATTTTGATCGTAAACCATGGCTTCAAATTCTATAAATCGAAACGAAAAGTTTTTATCATTAATGTTTACTATTGGGGCCGAAAAAGTACTATTAAATATAGGCCTTGAGGACTGTACTTGTATGGTAGCTTCAAAGTTATTTGAATTGTAACTCGTAATATTTATAAAAAAATTACATGTTATTTTTTCAATATCATTGAATTGCCTATCTGTCCATTTTGTAGTATTCAGAAACTCGTTTACTTGCTTTTCTAAGTTAGCAAAAAGCTGTGGATTTCCATTACTAACTTGTTGATAATTAATCGAAACAGTTGCTTGAAGCTCTTGAGCCCATCCAAATTGTGTAAAGAATACAAGAACAAAAAGTACTAAACTATGCTTCATAATGTTGGATTATTTTAGTTACAATATCAAAAGCCACGGCTTCTTTCGATTTTAATTCCATAGGTTCTACTCTAAAATCACGATCAATAAAGGTTACTTTGTTGGTGGATTGCGCAAAACCGGCACCTTTATCGTTTAACGAATTTAAAACAATCAAATCTAAGTTTTTTTTCTGAATTTTCAACTTAGCGTTTTCAATTTCATTTTCAGTTTCTAAAGCAAAACCTATTAAAAACTGATTGTTTTTTTGTTTGCCTAAAGACGCTAAAATATCATCTGTTTTCTCTAATGTAATAGATAACGAAGCATCGTCTTTTTTTATTTTTTGTAATGCTACATTTTTTGGACGATAATCGGCTACTGCTGCAGCTGCTATAGCTACATCCATCGCATTATAATACTGGTGGCAGGCATCATACATTTCTTGTGCAGAAACAACTGGAACTACAGTTACTAGTACATGATCAATTTGCAAATGAGTGGGTCCTGATATTAACACCACTTCTGCTCCCATATTTGCAGCCTGAATGGCAATATCAAATCCCATTTTACCAGTGGAATGATTTCCAATAAATCGAACTGGATCAATGGATTCATAGGTTGGACCAGCGGTTACCATGATTTTTTTTCCTTTCAACGGCAATTGACTCAATAAATCTTTCTCAAGAAAAGCTACAATATTTTCGGGTTCTGCTAAGCGACCTTCTCCGGATAAACCACTCGCTAATTCGCCATTTTCAGCGGGAATTATTTTATTACCAAACGATTGTAATTTATGAAAACTTTCCAGCGATGAAGGATGCTTGTACATATCCAAATCCATTGCTGGCGCAAAATATACCGGACATTTTGCCGATAAATAAGTAGCTATGAGTAAGTTGTCGCAGGTGCCATTTGCCATTTTTGAGAGTGTATTGGCTGTAGCGGGTGCAATGAGCATAAAATCGCCCCATAATCCTAACTCCACATGATTATTCCAAGTTCCTTTTTCATCTTCATCATCATAAAATGTAGAATAAACAGGGCGTTTAGATAAAGTTGCAAGCGTTAAGGGGGTAACAAAATGCAAAGAAGCAGGTGACATTACAACTTGTACTTGTGCACCTGCTTTTATTAATAATCGAACCAAATGGGCTGTTTTATAAGCAGCTATACCACCAGATATACCTAGTAAGATTTTTTTACCGCTTAAAACAGACATATTTGGATTATTTAGAATCTCTGTAGTAAATTTTACCTTCTTCCCACTCTTGTACTGCTAAAGCATGTGGTTTTGGTAATTTTTCATAGAATTTTGAAACTTCGATTTGTTCTTTATTTTCAAAAACTTCTTCTAAACTATCATTGTATGTGGCAAATTCTTCCAATTTTTCAATTAATTCCTTTTTGATTTCGGTATTAATTTGATTGGCTCTCTTCGACATGATCGTGATGGCTTCATAAATATTTCCTGTAGGCTCTTCTAGTTTACTTTTATTATACGTAATCGTATTTACAGGAGCATTTGTTTTCTTTAAATCCATGATTATTTATTTAGAAAATTGTTTTAATTCTTGTTCAATGGTTACCAACATATCATTTGCTGATGCTTTATATTGGGTATCTGACTTAAATTTAATCAGATTAGTGTAGGTTGACTTTGCATAGGCTAAACGTTCTTCCTTTTTATATTCCACACTATTAATAGCTAATTTATAGGCCGAGTCCAAACGATAGAACAGTGCTTGTTCTTTAAAGGGAGTACCTGGATAATCGGCTAGGAAATTTTCAAAGGCTTTCAAAGCACCTTTAAAATCTGAAATACTATTGTATTGCTTAGCAATCTCAAATGCTTTCTTCTCCAACTTTTCTCTTAATTCTTTGACGTGAACATTTGCTTTTGGTAAATATTCTGAATTTGGATACGTGTCAATAAATTTTTGAACTTTCTCAAGTGCTTTTTCGGTATCTGTTTGATCTAAACTATATACCGGAGATAATTTATAAAAACATTCTGCGGCTAAAAAGGAAGCTTCCTCTCTTTTTTCACTTTTAGGATAACTAGCAGCAAAATTTTCAAATTGATAACCCGCTAAATAATATTGTTTTGTATTGTACAATGCTTTTGAATACATATAAAACAAACGCTCAGCTTGAGGCTTTCCTTTGTATGCGGGAGCCACTTGCTCATACAAACGGATTGCTTTTAAATACTTTCCAGTTTCATACATTTTATTTGCTGCTTCTGTTTTTACAGCCACATCATCAGACTTTAATGCTTTTTGATACTGATTGCATGACGCAAAAAGCACAAGAATTATAAAGAAACTAAAAATTTTATTCATTTGGTTACTGTTTTATCTTTAAAAATATCAATATAAAGATATCTAAAAAGCAACTGCAAATTTAGATATTATTTACATACTATAAAAATCTTTTTTTACCCTATTTTTTTAGTGAATTGATTCAGGCGAGATGCTAAATCTTCGTTCACATTTACAAGTGGTAATCGCACTGTGTTTTCAGACAAACCCAATGCCTTAAAGACTTCTTTAATTCCACCAGGATTACCTTGTTCAAAAATCATATCAATACTATCGGCTAACAAATAATGCAATTGGTATGCCTCATCAACTTTTCGTTGCAATCCAAGGCGAACCATTTCTGAAAATTCTTTTGGAAATCCCTCTCCAATTACCGATATAACACCTGCGCCACCCGCTAAAACCATAGGCAATGTAATCATATCATCTCCTGAAATCACTAAAAATCCTTCCGGTTTGTTTTGAATCAATTTCATGGCTTGAACAATATCTCCAGCCGCTTCTTTAATTCCGATGATGTTTTTAAAATCTTGCGCCAATCGAATAACGGTTGAAGGCAACATATTACTTGCCGTTCTTCCAGGTACATTGTAGACAATCACAGGAATTGGCGAAGCTTCAGCTATAGCTTTAAAATGTTGATATATTCCCTCTTGTGTTGGTTTGTTGTAGTAAGGTGAAACCGATAATATGGCTGAAAAATTAGAAAAATCTCTGGTTTTTAATTCCTCTACCACTTTTAAAGTGTTGTTTCCTCCAACACCAAGAACCAAAGGTAATCTTCCGGCATTTGCTTTAACAATTGTAGCTATTACCAATTCTTTTTCATCGTTTGAAAGTGTAGCTGTTTCTGCGGTGGTACCCAAAACAACAAGATATTCGACTCCTCCATCGATGACATAATTTACAATTTTTGTTAGCGCTTCAAAGTCTACCGAAAAATCTTTTTTAAATGGGGTTACTAGTGCAACACCCGTTCCAATAAATGATTGCATTTTTATATTTTGTTTAAAATTTTTAAATATTTGACCAACTCAAAAGTAAAAGCTTCATATTGAGATACAACAGCTTTAATTATAAAATGATTAACTCTTTTATCTACACTCTCAAAACCTACTTTAAAAGTAGCTTTCGACGCAATTGACAATAACAATAAAGGATACTTGTTCACATCATAATAATTGATCAATAGATCAAATGGAGTAGTAATAAAATCGTTTACATCGGGCTTATTTATTTCGCCTGACCATGAAATATTTTTCAACGAAACAAATGGGACCGCTATTTCTTCCTTAGATTTAATTCTATCTTTATAAACCAATACCGTAATTTGCTCTCTATGAAACCCTTGCAAGCATAACTGATCTAATAATCCAGGTGTATTTGAAAAATAGGTTTCGTCTACTAACACACCAAGGGTTACTATTTTGTTTTGAACCAAAAGGCTTTGCTGTTTTAATAACCTTTTAGTTACAATTTTTTTTAGAAAAAAATCCTTGATAATCTTATAAAACATAGTATTTTTACCTCTCAGACAAAATTATAAATTAAGTCGTTCATTATGATGGTAAATGTAAAAAAGAATACATTACTTTTTCGCTATTTTGTTATATTATTAACATTTAGTGGTCTTTTTTCTTGCAAAACTCAGGAGTTTTACAATTATAAAGTAGAAGGTAAAAAAATTGGTATTACTACAGAAAAAGGAGCAAATACAGAAATCGAAGCTTATGTAGCTCCGTATAGAGATAAAATCACAAAAGAATTGGATAGCGTTTTGGCGTATTGTCCGGAAACTATGGACAAAAGTAAAGGGAAATGGCAAACCACAATTGGAAATTTATTAGCAACGGCTGTTTTTGAATTTGGCAATCCCGTGTTTGAGAAAAGAACCCAAAAAACTATCGATATTTGTTTATTAAACAGTGGTGGTATTCGTTCTATTATTCCACAAGGCAATGTTAGTACAAGAACTGCTTTTGAAGTCATGCCTTTTGAGAACAGCTTATATGTTGTAGCGCTAAAAGGCACTCAAATAAGGGCCATGGGAACCTATCTCATGACGGAAAAAAAGGCACATCCTATTTATGGAATTCAATTTTTTGCCGATAAAAACGATTTCACTATAAAACGTATTTTGGTAAATGGACAACCACTTGAAGATGAAAAAATGTACTATGTAGCCACTTCTGATTATTTAGCAAACGGTGGAGACAACATGACTTTTTTCCAAGAAAGTACTGAAAAATATGACTTGGATTATAAGATTAGAAATGTATTAATCGATTATTTCAAAAAAGTAGACACCTTACCGGTATTAAAAGATGAAAAAATTATTTTAGAATAATGAAAAGAAGAGATTTTATCCAAAAAACAGCTGCTGGAACTGCCTTACTAGGATTAGCAAATATCGGTTTAAGCAGTTTTACAACGCTTGAAACCAAAAAAATCACCATACTTCATACCAATGATGTACACAGTCATATCGATCCTTTTCCGTTAGATCATCCCCGCAATCCAAATATGGGAGGTGCAGCTAGAAGAGCAGCAATCATAGAAAACATTAGAAAAGAAGAAGAACATGTGTTGTTGCTTGACGCAGGTGATATTTTTCAAGGCACACCTTATTTTAATTTTTATGGAGGCGAATTGGAATTCAAATTAATGAGCATGATGCAATATGATTTGGCCACTATAGGAAACCATGATTTTGACAATGGTATTGACGGCTTGTATGCGCAACTACCCCATGCCAAATTTGAATTTGTATCGGCTAATTACGATTTCAAGAATACGGTATTAGACAGCCATGTTAAACCTTATAAAATTTTTAACAAGGGAGGTATTAAGATTGGCGTATTTGGATTGGGAATTGAACTGGAGGGACTCGTAGATAAAAAAGCGTATAAAGAAACAGTGTATAACAATCCCGTTGAAGTAGCACAAGATATGGCACGTATATTAAAACACAATAAAAAATGTGATTTGGTAATTTGTTTGTCTCATCTTGGTTTTTCTTACAAAAACGAACCCAATAAAGTCTCTGATCTCGATTTAGCAAAGAAAACTAAAGACATTGATTTAATCATCGGGGGTCATACACACACTTTTTTAGACAAGCCTGTCATCCAAAAAAACAGTCATGGAAAAGAAGTGATGATCAATCAAGTTGGCTGCTATGGCATTAATTTGGGGCGTGTTGATTTCTATTTTTCAGACGATGCCGCTATTACAGGTAATGGAAAAGCAATTATAGTATCGTAATCAAACCCGATTATTCTACCATTATTTTAAAGTCACCTTCTGAAATTATTGCAATTTTCAGTTGGTTGGCTTTTTCTAATTTTGCAGGACCCATATTTTCGCCAGCAATTACGAAATCGGTTTTAGCCGAAATGGAACTCCCCACTTTTCCCCCGTTATCTTCAATAGCTTTTTTGAGTTCGTCTCTTGAATACAATTCAAAAACACCCGAAACTACAAAGGTTTTGCCTTTCAATTTTTCGGAAAGCAGTGCTTCCTCTGCCACTGATTCCAATTGAACTCCATACTGCTTCAATCGCTCAATAATACGTTGGTTTTCGTGATTGTCGAAAAACTGCACCACACTTTGAGCAATTTTATCCCCTATTTCATCTACTAATATTAAATCCATAATACTTGCCTTAGCAATAGCATCAATTGACTTATAGTATTTGGCTAATTTTTTGGCCACGGTTTCACCTACATAGCGAATGCCAAGGGCATACAACACGCGTTCAAAAGGAATGGTTTTTGAATTTTCAATCCCCTGAATTAAATTTTCAGCTGATTTTTCAGCCATGCGTTCTAGCGGAAGAATTTGCTCTTTTTGTAAAGTATATAAGTCGGCATAATTAGCAACCAATCCTGCGGTGCATAATAAAGCAACCGTTTCACCCCCTAGCCCATCGATATCCATGGCTTTTCGGGTAATAAAATGCTGAATCCTTCCAATAATTTGGGGAGGGCAACCATAAAAATTTGGACAAAAATGATTGGCTTCTCCTTCGCTACGAACCAATTCGGTTTGACATTCTGGACAATGCGTAATGTATTTAGTAGGTTCAATTTCCGCCCCTCTTTGAGCGACTGCAATAATTTTAGGAATGATTTCGCCTCCTTTCTCTACAAATACAAAATCACCGATTCTGATGTCTAATTTTTCGATTTGATCCGCATTGTGTAACGACGCGCGTTTTACAATTGTTCCGGCCAATTGTACCGGCTCTAAATTAGCTACTGGAGTGATGGCTCCTGTTCGACCCACTTGATACGAAATGGAATTCAATTGTGTTGTCACTTGTTCTGCTTTGAACTTGTAAGCCATAGCCCATCGGGGTGATTTAGCAGTATAACCTAATTCTTCTTGGTGTTGTAAAGTATTGACTTTAATCACCACGCCATCCGTTTCATAGGGTAAATCGTGACGGTGTTTGTCCCAGTACGCAATAAAATCAAAAACTTCGTTTAAATTTTTAGCCAAAATAGACTGACCAGGCACTTTAAATCCCCAATCTCTTGCTTTCTGCAAACCTTCAAATTGCGTTTTGAAAGGCAAATTAGCACCAATTACAAAATACAGCAAACAATCCAATGGTCGTTTTGCCACCTCGGCACTGTCTTGTAATTTTAAACTTCCAGAAGCTGTATTTCTTGGGTTTGAATAGGGTGTTTCACCTATTTCGATGAGTTCCTGATTCATTTTTTCAAATCCGGCTAAGGGTAAAATTATCTCGCCACGAATATCGAATTTATCTGGAAAATCACCCTTTAAATGAATTGGAACTGCTTTTATGGTTTTGATGTTATGCGTTACGTCGTCTCCTTGAAAACCATCACCGCGCGTAACAGCTCGCAACAAGCGACCGTTTTCATAAGTAATACTAATTGACGCGCCATCGTATTTTAATTCGCAGGTGTAATCTAAGGGCACATCTCCCAACATTTTTTGAATTCGGATTTCCCAATCTTGAAGATCTTCCTTGGAATAGGAATTGTCTAAGGAATACATCCGATGTTCGTGTACAACCGTCGTAAAATTTTTGGTAATGGCACCACCGACACGTTGCGTGGGCGAATTTTCATCAAAAAACTCGGGATATTGTAGTTCTAATTCCTGTAATTGTTTTAGTTTTTGATCAAATTCAAAATCAGAAATCGTAGGCTGATCCAATACATAGTAATTATAATTATGCTGATTTAATTCTGTTCTTAAATTAGTGATGGCCGCTAAAACACTCATAGTTATTGATTGATTAAATTGTCCAATTTATTGAATAATTCTCCTTTACTAATAATACCCCCTTGTTTAATAATATCAAACAAGGCTGAATTTCTGTTATCCGAAATATCTTTTCTTCCTCTAGTGATTTCTACATCATCTGAAAATAAATTATCGGCCAACCAATGAATTCCATCGGCTGAAACAAAATCAATTTGAGGATTATTCGTTTTCACTACCCAAGAAAAGAACACTTGATCTACACATTTAAAAAGGAAAATGTAATTTTTTGAAAAATGATCAATGTATGTCACATTTGTTAAAGCCTTATCCCAAATAACATCAGAAAACAGATCAATCTCTTGCTCAGCGACATGAGGACGGTTCTTTTTAATATCATCCCATTCTATTTTATCAATAGATTGTGTCGCCAAAAAAGTTATAAATTCGGGGTGCAGTTCTTCTAATTGTTCTTTGGTTAATCGTGCATACTTCATGAGGTAAATATAAAAAAAATGCCCCGAAAAAATCGGGGCATTTTTATATTTTTTTTTGAAAAATTATGCTTTTTCTCCTACAATTTCGTAAGGTAATTCTACAATAACATCTCTGTGTAATCTAACCGTTGCAGTATATTTACCTACACGTTTTACTACACCACTAGTGATGAATTTTTTATCAATTGAATGACCGTTAGCTTCTAATGCTTCCACAATATTAGCGTTAGTAACAGATCCAAACAATTTATCACCACCTGCTTTAACAGTAATTTTAATTTCTAAAGCTTTGATAGCTTCAGCTAATTTCTTAGCATCATCTACAATTTTAGCTTCTTTGTGTGCTTTTTGTTTTAAATTTTCTGCCAACACTTTTTTAGCAGAAGGTGTTGCTAAAATAGCTACTCCTTGAGGAATTAAAAAATTACGACCGTAACCGTTTTTTACTGTTACTACATCATCTTTAAATCCTAAATTTTGAACGTCTTGTTTTAAGATAAGTTCCATGTTGTTGTCCTTTTTAGTAGAAGTTAGCCCGCCTATGGCGAAGCAACAACTATTTGTTAATTATTATTTTAATAAATCGGCCACGTATGGCATTAAAGCTAAGTGACGTGCTCTTTTAACAGCTACAGAAACTTTTCTTTGGTATTTTAAAGAAGTACCTGTTAAACGTCTTGGTAAAATTTTACCTTGCTCGTTCACAAATTTCAATAAAAAGTCTGCGTCTTTGTAATCGATATATTTGATACCTGATTTTTTGAAACGACAGTATTTTTTAGTTTTGTTTGTATCAATGTTCAAAGGCGTTAGATATCTAATATCTCCGTCTTTTTTACCTTTTGCAGATTGCTCTAATGTAGACATGATTAGTTTGTTTTAGCTTTTAATTTTACTCTTCTTCTTTCTGCCCAAGAAATTGCATGTTTATCTAAAGACACCGTCAAAAAACGCATAACACGCTCATCACGACGGAATTCAGTTTCAAATGCAATAATAATTTCAGCTGGTGCTTTGAATTCGAATAAGTGGTAAAATCCACTTTTCTTGTGTTGAATTTCGTAGGCTAATTTTTTTAAGCCCCAATCTTCTTTCGATACCATCTCAGATCCTTTAGAAGTAAGAAAATCTTCAAACTTGCTTACTGTTTCCTTTACCTGTTGTTCAGATAAAACGGGATTCAAGATGAAAACAGTTTCATAATGATTCATAATCTTTGTATTTTAATGTTATAAAATTGGGTGCAAAAATAGTGTTTTTATTCTAATAACCAAGCACTGATCAAATATTTTTATAGGGTAATTTGTTTTGTTGTATTATTTATTATACTTTTAACTTCGTATAAAAAAATCACATGAAGTTAAATTGTATCGTAGTTGATGATAGTGCCGTGCAAAGAATAACCATTACCAAATTGGTAAATGAATCTTCGTTACTCCATTTAATTGGTGATTTTGCAAACGCCCTTGAGGCAAAAAATTGTATCAATCACAATGCCATTGACCTGATATTTCTAGATGTTGAAATGCCTTTAATTAATGGATTTGACTTATTAGATGGATTAAAAACGAAACCTCAAATCGTTTTTATAACTTCAAAAGCCGATTATGCCGTTAAAGCTTTTGATTATGAAGCTACTGATTTTCTTCAAAAGCCCATTTCAAAAGAACGCTTTATAAAAGCTGTAAAAAAAGCTACAGAACTTCATGCGTTGCGCTATGAAAACACGGAAGATCCGGGCGATAGTATTGTTATTAAGAGTAATTTAAAAAAGCTTAAAATTTATCTTTCGCGAATCAAATGGATTGAAGCCTATGGCGATTACATCAAAGTAGCTACCGACGACGAAACTCATTTGGTGCTGTCTACCATGAAAGGATTTGAAAAAGAACTTCCAGCAAATCGCTTCCTTCGCGTTCACAAATCGTTCATTATCAATATTGCACGAGTAGAGAAATTCAACAATAAATTTGCCGAAATTGGCACTACAAAAATTCCGCTCAGCCGAAACAAAAAGGATGAAATTGTAAAAGCCATCGAAAACAATTAATAAACATCTACATTAATTGTAATCTTAATAGCTCGATACTGCGGAATTGCTTCAAAACTATTTCGAGTTTTACCAATTACTATTTTTGCCTGATTTAAATTAGATTGCGCCGGAATCTTAACCATTATGGTTCGAATGTATTCGTTTCGAATTCTATTGATTGCTGGCTCTTCTGGACCCAAAACTGGAAAAGGTAAACTTTTCACCAATACGTTATAAAGCCAAAGGGATCCTTCTTTTAATTTTTCAAAATCGCGGTGTTTTAGGGTAAGTTTAATCAAACGGTAAAACGGTGGATATTTAAAATTTTGGCGTTCGTATAATTGTTCTTTATACATACCCGCATAATTAGTACCCAAGACTTGTTGGATGGTATTGTGATGTGGATTGAAGGTTTGAATCAAAACTTTTCCACTTTTTTGCGATCGACCTGCCCTACCCGAAACCTGCGTCATCATTTGAAACGCCCTCTCATAGGCTCTAAAATTGGGTTGATTGAGCAAATTATCGGCATTTAAAATACCTACCAACGTTACATTATCAAAATCCAAACCTTTGGCCAACATTTGAGTTCCAACTAAAACGTCAATTTCTCTATTTTTGAACGCATCAATAATTTTTTCAAAACCAAATTTACCACGCGTGGTATCTTGATCCATCCTACCAATATTTTTCTCTGGGAAAAGGGCCTTTAATTCCATTTCTATTTGCTCCGTTCCAAAACCTTTAGTGGTCAAATCAACCGATTGACAACTGTGACAATGGGATGGATTTGCCATCGAATAGCCACAATAATGGCATCGCAATTGATTTTTAAACTTATAATATGTCAAACTCACATCGCAACTTGGACAATGTGGCACGTGACCGCAAGTCATACATTCGACATAAGGCGAAAAGCCACGACGGTTTTGAAACAGAATAACTTGTTCGCTATTGGCCAAAGTTTCAGCAATTGCTTCTATAAGTTCGTCTGAAAAATGACCGGTCATCTTCCTTCTAAAATATTTGTCTTTAATATCGATTAGAAAAATTTCAGGTAAAACCACATTACCATACCGAACGTTCAATTCGGTCAATCCGTATTTATTGGTTTGAACGTTATAGTAGGACTCCAAGCTGGGCGTTGCGCTTCCTAAAAGGACTTTTGCCTGATGCTGTTTTGCTAATACTATAGCAGCATCTCTGGCATGATATCGAGGTGCTGGATCATTTTGTTTGTAGGTAGGTTCATGTTCTTCATCAATAATGATGCACCCCAAATTACTAAACGGCAAAAACAAAGCACTTCGAACCCCAATAACCACTTTTGCTTTTGGAGACTGTTCCAATACTTGATTCCAAACTTCTATGCGCTCATTGTTGGTGTATTTTGAATGAAAAACAGCAACTTCATTGCCGAAATAGGCTGTTAATCGTTGTACCAGCTGTGTAGTTAAAGCAATTTCAGGCAATAAAAACAACACCTGTTTACCTTGCTGTACATAATATTCTAAAAGCTTAATGTAAATTTCTGTTTTTCCAGAAGCTGTAATCCCATGCAGTAAATTTACGTCAAACTGATTTAAATTTTGCTGTATAGATTCAAAGGCTTCTTGCTGTGGTGCACTCAATGTAAATTGGCTGTCGGTTGCTTCATCAAATATTACACGATCTTGAGCTATATAATATTCTTCAAAAATAGCTTTATCTACTAAGGCTTTAACAATAGAAGATGTACAACCTGAAGATTCCACAAGTTTCTTTACCGAAATTGGATTTTTATCTTGAGCATGCAATTGGAAATAGTGCAAAACCAATTCGCGTTGGCGTTTCGCACCGGTTAACTCATTAAGCAATTCGGACAGTTTATCTGGTTGTAAATAAGTATTATGTAATTTTATATAACGTACCAGTTTAGGCTTGTATTGCTCTGCAATTTCTTCTTGCAAGACCAAGGCCCCTTTTTCGAGTAATTTGTTAATTATTGGAAAAACCGTCTTCTTCCCTAAAATTTTAATTACATCTTGTATTGTAATCGAAGATTGATGCTTCAGGGCCTCCAGTATTAAATACTCGTCGTCTCTTAATTCAAAGGGATCAATTGCCGCATTTTCTTTTGCAGAAATCTGGGTTTCACTTTCCAAAATATATCCCGAAGGCAAAGCACTTCGAAACACCTCTCCTAATGAGCACATGTAATAAGAAGCTATCCATTTCCAGTGTTCGATTTGAAAAGCGTTCACAACAGGTTTTTCATCTAAAATTTGATGAATCTCTTTCGCCTCATAGAGTTGAGGAGGTATGTTGTTTTTTTCCAAGACTAAAGCCGTCACTATTTTTGTTTTACCAAAGGGTACAGCGACGCGCATTCCAATTTGAATGTAATTAAATTCTGCTTCCGAAACTTGATACGTAAAGGTCTTGGCGACCGCTAAGGGTAATACTACTTCAATAAAATACAACATAGAACAAATATAGTTTGAAAAAGAGAATAGATAAAAGAAATCAGAAAAAAGATATTTGATTGCAAAAGAATTGGAATATATTCCATAAAAAAAACGCTCTCGATTGAGAACGCTTTTTTATAATATCTGACTAATTGGAATTATTTTCCTAACATCGCTGATTTTAAATCGGCATCTGCTGGTTTATCACACAACCAAATTCCGAATAAGGCTCTCTTGAAATCATGTCCTTCAATGCTTCCTTTTTTAGCGCCATTTTTATACACTACTACTCCTTCATTAGGAACATTAATGATAATAAAAGCATCTCCTTTTTTAATTTCCTCTTTAAAAAATCCTTTGAATTTATCAATTTTAGCTTTTAAAGGTGCTGTTTTATTTCCTGTCGCATTTACAAATCCTTCGTTGATTGCAGTAATCATTTTTTCTGAGGTAATCATTCCAGAAATGATATTCAATTTGATAGCAGCTGCATCTTTACTATCGATGATTTCTTTTGCATTAGAAGTCTTTTTAGGCACATATAAAGATCCCACATATAAATCAATCCACATTTTTTCTCTAATACCTGCACCGTTTAAGACCAAACTTTCTCCTTCCAGTGACATTTTACCGTCAACTTTAACATCAGAAACTGTTACTTGTGCGTTTGCAGTAAATACAGTTGCTACAAGAACTAAAAAAGTAATAAATTGTTTTTTCATAATAAATAGTTTTTTAATTTTTGCTAAGATATAAATTTTTTCTTTTCAATTTT